>JAFSGH010000008.1 GCA_017440965.1 Clostridia bacterium
CAGATTTTTTGCGCAGCGGATTTTTGTCATATCAAGGCACAAAACGCAGTAAATCCTTTCGGATTTACGAGTATTTTAACGAAGAGATGGCGGAAATCCGCCCCGCAAAAAACGGGTTTGGATTATACTTGCCACCCTAACGAAAGGATAATTTATGAACTTACCCAACAAATTAACAGTGATAAGAATGGTGCTGACCCCGGTTTTTCTCGTGGTTTTTCTTGCACCCTTTATCCCCTATCACTTTTTTATCGGACTTGCAATTTATGTGATCGGATGCATCACAGACTTTCTTGACGGAAAGATCGCCCGCAAATATAACCTCATAACCACCTTCGGTAAGCTTGCAGATCCCGTGGCAGACAAAATGCTGACAACAGCCGCTTTACTTGCTCTTATGGATGCAGGGTACTGCAGTATTTACATAGTATTTATTGTTCTGACAAGAGAATTTGCGGTAACCTCTGTAAGACTTGCCGCCTCTGCACAGGGTGTAGTTATCCCCGCAAACATATGGGGAAAGCTCAAGACCGTATCGCAGATGGTCTCCACGATTCTCATTATGCTTCTCATCGCTCTCACCGAGCACGGAATCATAAAAGGCGAATTTCCTCTCGGAATCATCTCCTCCGCGCTTTTGTGGATCACTGCCCTGCTTGCAGTTATTTCAGGTATTATCTATATCAAAGACGGCGTAAAACAAATTGACTTCAATAAATAAAGGATGATTAATATGGAACGCAGAGATAAAATCAACTACTACCTTGACCTTGCTGAAATAGTTTCTCAGAGAACCACTTGTCTCAGAAGAAGATACGGCGCAGTTATCGTAAAGAATGACGAAGTAATCTCTACCGGATATGTAGGCGCACCCCGAGGCAGAAAAAACTGCACGGATCTCGGCTACTGCATAAGACAGCAGATGGGTATTCCCAGAGGTGAAAGATACGAGCTTTGCCGCTCAGTTCACGCAGAAGCAAATGCGATCATCAGTGCATCAAGAGATAAAATGATAGATGCCACCCTCTACCTTACCGGTGTAGAGGTCGCAGACGGCAGCTATGTCTCCAATTCCTGCTGCTGCTCCATGTGTAAAAGAATGGTCATAAATGCAGGCATAAAGGAAGTTATCATCCGTGACGATAAGGACAATTACAGAATAATCCCCGTTACCGACTGGATAGAAAACGACGAATCCGTAGACGGAACACTCGGATATTGATTTATATTTCAGAGCATAACATACCTGCATACAAATCAACTTAAATACTGAAAGGGAAACAACAAATGGAAAAGAAGCGTATAGATTACCTTGATATTCTGAAATTCTTCGGCATCCTGTTTATTTATGTCGGTCATTTTCTCGGAAATGCCGGACATTTATATAAGTTTGTTTTTGAATTTCATGTTCCGCTGTTTTTCTTCTTATCCGGTTGTACCGAAAACCTCAGCAAAGATACTTCAATAATCAAAAGCATCTATAAGAAATTCAAAGGCATTCTTGTCCCGTTTTATGTTTTTTCTGTAGTATCCATTGTTTTTGCTGTTCTGATATACGGAGAAGATCTGTCTTTTGTTAAAGAGGCATTGATTGCAACATTAAAAGGCTCTGTAAGAAATGAATATTTCGCATCCTCATTATGGTTTTTATCCTGCTTATTTGTTGTATGCGTTATGTTCCGTTTTATGAAATTATTCAGATACAAATTCATAATTGCCGCAATTTCAATCGGGCTTTTCGTTTTTGAAAATCTGGCTACTGTGAATATACCCGAGTATTACAATATAAAATCTGCTTTGCATTATCAGATTTATTATGTACTGGGATATTTTCTTTTTAGTTTTGCTGATAAGATTCTGACATCAGAAAAACCTGCTTTTCGTGTTACAAAACTCATTTTATTTGCGTATTCCTTTGCCTTTACCGCTTTGCTGTTTTTCGGCAAAAATATATTTGCACCTCTTGCAAATATGGAAGTACTGTGCTACATAAAAACAATACTGACTCCTCTTTCCGCAATATGGTTTTTCCTAAATCTTTCATATATACTGAAGGATGCATCGCTTCTCTCAAAACTGGGTAAGGAAACGCTCTATTTCTGCGGAAGTGAATATATAATAAAACGGACAGTCGGAGCATTTATTGAAGTTTTTGTAGCTCTCAGAATAACCAACGGTGCAACAGCACTCATTTATTCATTTTTGTTGCTGCTATTGACTTATCATCTGCTTGTTCCCGCAGAAACAAAAATTTTAAATCTGATAAATTCAAAAATCGACTGTTTCTTTGAAATTATTACAAATTCAGTTAAAAAGTTTTTACCTGCGAAAAATTCAGCAGAAAATATCTGAAAATTATGCACGTCAGGTCTTCAGCATTGAATGAATTTAGGCCGATCCGTTACTCAGCTTACAAAATAGCTGTATTCCTGTTTACGGCAAATTGCTTACCTTACATAAACTTAATTTACGGAAAAGATTAATAAGCTGCATAAAAAAACCGGGAAAGATTTCCCGGTTTTTTATATGCAAAAAATATTTTCAAGCAAGCAATTTTGCTGTTATTTGAAACAGCTGTAGCCCGAATCTTCCACAGAACCAATACTGATACACTAAGAATTTATACCTTATGCAACCTATATAATAAAAACAGAATATCTTTTTATACGCTTTCGGTTACCTCTTCCTCCTGCTTTTCCTCGTGCTTTGCTTTATCCTCCGTAAAATAGGGGGCTCTTTTTGTGTATATAAAGCCTATGGACAATAATATGATAACACTGCCGATAACAACGATATAAGGCAGAGCCCCGTGAACAAGGCTGTTTTTATCCTCCGAATACTCTTCTGAAGAGGTCAGCTCCTCCGAGGGAGCCGTACTCACCTCATCATCCACAGGCAAAAGAGGCTTTGTTACGGTAACGGGATGAAGAAGCTCATCAAGGCTTTTTTCATAATAACGGGCATATATATCCCTTGCTCCCTCGGGAACGGCTCTTGCGGAAAGCTCCTTCTCAAGAGAAGATCCTATATCAAGAAGAAGTTGCTCACCGTTTTTCAGCGTTGCTATTTCAAGACCGATGCCGGCGCCCGAGGAATGCTGTCCTATGGGAAGAGTAAGCTCCGGCACACCTGCAGAGGGTGACAAAGCACGGCAGTTATTGATAAATACTGCCGAATTTATATTGCATTTTGCGGCACTCTTCATAGGTGCGGAAAGATATGTAGGAAAAATCACCGCATCAAGGGAATTTTCCTCCATAAATTTCTTAAACGCATTATAAAGTGCCGTTTTATTTGCCTTGGCATTGCTCTCAAAGGTCTTATAGGAAAGAGAAAAAAGCTTCGGGAAGGAAACCTCTGTCACCTCAGCACCTGCCTTTTTCAGTGCATTTACAGCAACGGAGAATGCCTCGCTTACCTCGTCATCTATGTATTTAGCCGTTCTGTAGGAAATATCAAATTTTGAAGAAGCACCGCCGCTGTAGGTATTTTTTACGGCATAGGAAAGCTCCTTCAGAACTCCTATTTTCACTCCCGATGATAAAGCTTCCTCATTCAGAGCATCAGCAAAGCCGTATTCATTATCTGTCAGCACATCAAGCATGACCGCCTGACTGTAAACGGTTCTCGTTATTGCACCGGGCACATCTCTCGTGGAATTAAGAGGAAGGATGCCCTTTGTGTCAATAAGCGAGAAGGTAGGGCGAAGAGTCACACAGCCTGCAAGGGCGGCGGGATAACGAAGTGAGGAATTAGTGTCCGTTCCGAGACCTGCGGAACAGAAATTAAGGCTGACCGCCGTAGCAGTTCCTCCTGAAGAGCCGCCTGCGGAAAGGTCGGTATTATATGCATTTTTTGTTTCACCGACAACGATACTGAGGGAGGTTCTCGCATTCTGGGCATCTGTGCTCATATTGGTCTTTCCTATTATGACCGCACCCTCCTTAAGAAGGCTCTCGACCACAGAAGCATTGCTTTTTGCCTTTTTACTTGCAGAAAAGGAATGTCCGTTAGTGGTATATGTACCCTTATACATCATATTATCCTTTACTGCAACGGGAACGCCGAAAAGCCTTCCTGCGGCATCTCCGTTTTTAAGCTGTTCATCTCTTTCCCGTGCTTTTTCAATTGCATCATCGCAAACGGTGATAAAGCAGTTGTAGTCCTTATTGTATCTTTCGATACGGCGAAGGTAATATCTTGTGACCTCTTCACAGGACACATACCCCTTTTTGACCGCTTCGCTTATGTCAGCTACATCAGCTTCATAAAGTGAGGCAAGAAGCTTATTTTTTTCATATCTCTCATCAGGCGAATATGCCGATGAAATAGGAATGGTGTTACATAAAGCTATTAATATCAGAATGATTAGCGATATTGCCTTTTTCAACATTATCCCTGCTTTTCTGCATCTTTTTTCCAATTCAGGACAAATTTAATATAACACAATAAAGCTCCTCTGTAAACTAAAAATTACAGAGGAGCTTTCAAAAATACCGTCATTCTGTTTTTTCTTCAGCCGCTTCGCCTTCAGAAGCCGTCGTTCTCTGAAGCCTTAGTCTTTCACGCTCAGAGGTCGCTTCCTTTATAAGGACATATGCAGTGGAAGCAAAAGGAACACTTAAGAGCATTCCGAGAGGTCCTGCGATGCTTCCTCCGATTGAAACTGCGGCAAGTATCCATATTGCGGGCAGGTTTACACGGGAGCCCATAACCTTAGGATATATAAGATTGCCCTCGATCTGCTGAAGCACCACAAAGAAGATAATAAATATCAATGCCTTTATCGGAGACTGCGTAAGTATCATCACCGTTCCCACACCGACGCCGATAAAGCCGCCGATAACGGGAATAAGTGCCGTAACGCCCACAAGAGCTCCGACCATCGGTGCATAAGGAATTCTCAGTATCAGCATTCCTATCATACAAAGTCCGCCAAGTATCATCGCCTCAAGCGTCTGTCCCGATATAAAATTTCTGAAATTTTCATTGGCAACGTTTGCAGTATGAAGGATAAGCCTTCCTGCTTTTTCGGGAAGCCACACCCTTATAAGACGCTTTACCTGTGCACCGAGCTTATCCTTACTGAGAAGGATATATATTGCAAAGACTGCACCGATACCGAAATTCACAACAGCCGTAACAACTGAGCCTATTGTACTGAATGCGGTATTCACAATAGCACCGCCCTGATTTTTAAGCCATTCCTGAGCTGAGGACAGCATATTTTTCCAGTCAGCATTCAGAAGATACTCACCTAAGGGCAGCTTGAGTATATCCTCCTCGCTCATGGCAAGAAGCTTATTCACAAAATCCGTTACAATGGTTACGATTACCTTTACCGCTTCTACAAGCTCCGGAATAACAAGCACCACCACACCGATGATGATTCCTATTATAACAATAAGAGATACAGCGAAGGATAAGGGACGGCGAAGACGCTGAAGAGCAGGCTTCTTTGTCTTACTGCATATATGCCTTTCAAAGAACTGCAGCGGCACATCAAGCACCAATGCAAGTCCGCAGCCTATGATAAGGGGTGAAATAAGCTTAAAAAACCAGCTGACAGCTCCCATTACGGATGAAATATTCTGCACGCCTAAGAATATCAGCGAACAGGCGGCAATTATGCCGATTATCCACAGTGCCGTCTTTTTTCTGTTTTCCTTGGAAATATCCATAGGGATTCTCCTTCATTATATCTGAAATTATTATCTGGGCTTGATTATATAGCTGAAGCTGAAATGCTTTTCCGTAAAAGCTCTGAAGGGCTCAAGATAGCTGAGGCCCTGATTTTCAGCGTGAAGCTTATAATCGAGATTTACTATTGTTTTATCGAGCGGGACAAGCTCATCGTGGTGGGCAGTATTTTCCATCTGCTCATCACTGAAATTGATTGCCTTGAAGGAAAAGCCGTCCGCACTCTTGTCATAAAATTCAATTGAAGCATTGTCCTTTGCAGCCACACATGCATATTTTGTCCTGTAGTGGGCAGAGGATTCGCAGGGCTTTACATAATTTTCATACTGCTCACTGACAGTTGAATTGAATCTTGAAAGATGCTGAGAAATGAATCTGTCGGAATAGCTCTCCTTCGGACCGTAGCCGTAGTATTCTACCTCTGAAAATTCCTTGTTCAGAGAAAGCCTGATGCCGAAACGCGGCAGAGGCTGGGCATTTTCCGTAACATCCCCCTTAAAGGATATCTCAACTCTTCCGTCGGAGAAGAATTCATAACAGGCCTTACCTCTTAATGCAGGGGGCATTGCGGGAGAGGCAAAGGATATATCTGCCGTTATCTTAACGCTTTCGCCTGTCTCGGCATTTACCGAATAGGTCTTCTGATAAGCGTGATCATATCTTGCCCTTTCAATATCCCCCTTATGACTATATGAGTGTCTCCATAAAGAGAAGCTGACAGGCTCTGTAAGATATTCTCTGTTCTCTTTTCTTATAGAGGTTATGTTACCCGTTATCTTGCTGAAGGTATAGCTGATCTTATCGGTGCTTATTCTGTAATTGCACTTATCCTCAGAAAAATCAAGGCTTCCTTTTTCTGTTTCCTGATATTTAACCGCACTGTCGGAAATTATAATCTGTATAAAGCCTGCAACAAAGCCCTTTTCGGCATAATTCATATCGCGGTTAAGAGAAAGCACAAGAGTAAGTGAAGCATTATCCCCCGTCATATCTGCGGCAACACAGAAGCTTTTTTCCTCACGGGGAGAAATATCAGCCTTGCCGAGATTTACGCTGTCCGTCACTCTTCCGTCCTTCATAATATAGAGAATAAGATCGTATTCTGAAATATCCTTGAAATATCTTTTATTGAAAACGGTAAGCATTCCCTCGTGATATGAAGCGCTTACGGGAATATAGGTCTGCTTCATATCAAAAAATCCCGGACGGGGCCTTCTGTCAGGATAAACAAGTCCGTCAACACAGCAGCTCTTATCATTAGGATAGTCTCCGAAGTCACCGCCGTAACGGTATTTCGGTTCCTCCCTTGTTCCGATGTTAACTGCATGGTCTGTAAGCTCCCATACACAGCCGCCCATATAATTATCGTATTTTTCAAAGTCTCTCCAGTGAAGAGGGATATCGCCCGTTGATTTATCGGAAACATATTCACAGTAGAAGAAGGGCTTTGTGTGCTTTTCGTCGTTGAGATATTCCTCTAAATATGTAAGCTCTGCATACATTCTGCTTTCCACATCCGAAATATCCTTGAAATCTCTGCCGCCTACTCTTCCCTCATATTCGAGTCTTGCGTTTTCATAGTGAATGATGGCTTTAGGATCACGGGATCTTATCCGGTTTGCCATATGGCGGTGGTTTTCTCCGCAGCCTGATTCATTGCCGAGACTCCACATAACGATACAGCCGTAGTTTTTATCTCTTTCAAAAAGACGCTCTGCTCTGTCAAGGCAGGCAGCCTTCCATTCGGGAACATCTGCAAGATGTGCCCAGTAATCCCAGTACCAGTCACCGTAATTATAACCCATTCCGTGAGTTTCAAGATCGGCTTCATCCACAAGCATAAAGCCCATCTGCTCACAAAGATCCACAAATCTCGGATCATTGGGATAATGAGAGGTTCTTATCATATTTACATTGGCACGCTTTAAGATATGAAGATCCTTTATCATATCCTCCACAGTGACGCTGTAGCCCGTTTCGGGATTTGAATCGTGACGGTTGATACCGTAGCACTTTACCTTCTTGCCGTTAAGAAGAAAACACCTGTCCTTTATCTCGACCCTTGTGAGTGCAACGGGAAGAGTAATTATTTCATCTCCGTAAGCAACTGAGAGTGAATAACGCTCAGGGATCTCACTGTTCCAGAGAACGGGAGAGACGATCTCAAAGGAGAATTCTCCATCTGCCTTTCCTTCGGCAGCCGTTTCACCCGAAGGAGCAATAAAGCTCCAGCTGAAATCGGTTTTTTCATTAAATTCAGGCTTTACGGTAATAAGAGCCTTGGAAAAATCATCGGAAATATCTCTTAATATATGAATATCCTTAAGATGAACGGCATCTCTTTCAAGAATATATACATCCCTGAAAATACCCGAGAGACGGAAGAAATCCTGATCCTCAAGATATGAGCCGTCACAATGCTTTATAACAAGTGCTTCAATGACATTCTCACCGTCGGTCAGCTTATCGGTCACATTGAATTTGCTTTCAGCGTGGCTTACCTGGGAATATCCCGTAAATTTACCGTTTATCCAGAGATAAAAGCAGGAGGATACGCCCTCAAAGGACAGATAATACACCTTATCTGCCTTTTTGGTAAAATCGATGCTTCTTCTGTATAATGCGCAGGGAATAACATCGGGAAGATGAGGAGGATCAACGGGATAAGGATAGTCCTGATTTATGTAATTGGGAACATCATAGCCCTTACCGAGCACCAGCTGCCAGTTAAAGGGCACCTTCATTTTATCGGGACAGCACTCTTTCCCGGGGAAGGCTTCATTTTCAATATCAAGCTCCCTTACATTAGGATAAAACTTAAAATCCCACATTCCGTTAAGAAGAGTGAATCTGTCGGACTCCTCTCTGCTTTTAACACAAGCCTGTCCCTTTGAAAAGGGAATAAAATATGCGGCAGGCTTTTCACAGCCTATATGTAAGTATTCAGGGGAAAGATAATATTTTTCAATCATTTTGCGTTTTCCTTTATGAGTTTTTTAAGATTAAGAGCGAGAACAGCTATTGAGTAGATTCCCGTAAATGCATATGCAACTCCAATTGCCAGGGTATTTCCGTGACATTCAAAGATAACATTATTTATAATTAAGACAATTGCCTCGTACGACAAAAACCATACGACGGCAGTAATTACTGCTGATATTATTCTCTTCTTTGCCCCTCTTTCTTTAAGCGCACCGCCGAAGGCAAAAAGAAGAACGATCAGCGCAAGGGTAAGGAAATATTCATCCACATCAACCCAGGCAATATATGCTCTTCTGTGCCAGCCGAATATCTCAAAGAATACTCCCACAAGAACGGGAAGAAGAAGATAAATATATTTTCGCGGCTTTTTGATTATTGCGATAATTGCAACAGCAAGGGAAAGAGCAACACATATTCCGTAGAATACTATCGAAGAAGGTAAAAATATCTCATTGCCCCATTGCTTGATCCTGCCCTCATAGAAATTTATTGCATCAGGACCTTCCTTATCGCCCTCGTGAGTCATTGTAATTCCGAGAGCCTTTATATCGTCAATAAGAGTTTTTGTGCCTTCCTTATCGTAGGAATTATATGCCTTCCAGAGTCTCCAGCATATCTCACTTCTTATGATATTATTCTTATGAGTCTCAGTATCAGCCTGAGATTTTGCATTCTCCCAGAGACTGTCTGCCCTCTCAACATCCTCTTTATTAAAACCGAGAGTTTCATTCATTGAAACATAGATCATCAGATGCTCATTTTCGGGCACGGGCTTTTCTACGGTCATATCAATAAATTCACGGATGCTTTCCCATCCCTTACCGTAGAAGGCCTCAAGAAATTCATTCATAAGCTTATCGTAATCGGCATAAGGATCCTGCATAAGCTTTGAAAGAAGATATGCACGGAGCTCACCGAATTCACCGTCGCACTGTGCCATATAGTAGTTGCCCTCTTCATAGAGACCTACTACATTATTTTCATAGAATACCTGAATATTTTTCTGAAGAACACCGAAATCAGGGAAGATACCGAGGGTGTTTGCATAGTTTGTTGTATAATCCCATACATAAATTCTGTCGCAGATCTTACTCCAGGCAGAAAGATCTGCCATAAGAGCGGCATTTTCGGAACAGCTGCTGTCGTCAAGAGCGTGTGCAAAGCAGCATTCAATGGTACAAAGGCGAACTATAACATTATCCTCAGGCTTAACATTTGAAGGAGCCTTTCTCGTATACTGATAAGCAAAGGTATCGATAGCAACATTATCATAGCCTGCCGCCTTAACATCCCTTGCAATGCGGTTTACAAAGCTTATCATCGTTCCCGAATGACCGCCGTTTTCATTATCAAGCTTCATACAGTCGGGACACTGACACATTTTTTGATTATCGTGCTGAGTCAGTGAGATTATCTGAAGCGACTCATCGGGATCATGCCTTTCCTGAAGTAATGCCATGACCTCATCACGGACGATCTCATAAACTCTTTCGTTTGTAAGACAAAGCTGATCGGGGACGCGAAGCCCCATATGGAGAGCAAAATACTCGGGATGCTCATCAAAATATGTATCTGCCTTACAAAACTGTGTGGTAAGCGTATGACAGAAATTTGAAATATAGCTGACATTGCCGCCAAGCTCTGAGGGAATCGTTCTGTAGGGACTGCCGTTAAGGCCGTTAGCAAGAGAATACTCAACATCACGGGGGCTTACCCAGTCAGTATCGGTATATTCAAAAAACGGCTTATACTCCGTTTTTTCTCCTGCAGGAATTACAAGAGAAGCATTCTCGGGAATGCTGTAAAGAGTAGAGGTAAACCAATCACAGCCGCAGTATTTTTCGAGAAATGCATAAACACCGTGAATCACACCTCTTGTACCGCTGCCCGTTATCGAGACCTCATTTTCCTTTGTTTCAATAACATATCCGTTATCGGGCAAGGCATCTGAGTGAGAAACAGTAAATTTTATACCCTCTCCCTCGGCGGAAGACGGATATTCCTTACCTGTGATCTGCTTCATATATTTTGAAAGAGTATTTGCCGCCGCAACAAGACGGGCATCATTCTCATCGGAGATAACAATATAACCGCCGTTTTCCGAAGCGAATGCAAAAAAGGGCATTGCAAAAGATAAAACCAAAACAAAAACAAGAAGTAAGCTGAGCTTTTTCATAATTTTCACCTCATATTTTATTACTGCATTTTGCCGACCTTAAGCCATAAGGAATCTGCCTTTTTACACCATTTTTCAAATCCGTCAGGAGTCTCGGGGAAGCTGAGATAATGATTTTTAAGTGCTGTTCCGAGAAGCACACCCGAGCCTACCGCCTTAAGGGTGCTGACGGAAATGACCTTATTCTTAACACCCCTTGCAATATTTTTTATCATACCGCCCAAAACATCGGGGGTAAGAGGTATCTCCTCTCCCGTGGATACCGCATTCATAAGAGGCTCTGAGAAGATAATGTCATTTTCAAAGAAATACTCCCATTCCTCTTTTTTTGCAGTGACCGCCTTTGTAAGCACGGCTCTCAGGAAGCAGAAATCCGCACCCTGAGCCTTATTATAAAGAAAATTTATTTCCCACAGATCTGCTTTACGGGTCCTGCCCTTCTTAAGTGCCTTACCGAGCACCTTTGCGGCAATTTCCATATGCACCATACTGCTTGTGATACCCTCGCCGTTAAGAGGCTTCGTAAGACAGGCGGCATCACCCGTGGCAATGAAATTATCCGCAACAAAGGAATAGGGACAGCGGCAATAGGGAGTGGTTCCCTTTTCAAAATACTGAATACTGTGTTCCGGAAGAGAAATGCTTTTTTCAAAATCCTTATAAATCTCTTCAGCATAGCCGAAGCTGTTGCAGGCTCCTATACCTAATATCGCACCGCATGGATCGTGCTGAGGAGCGATCCATGTTTTATAGAATGGCCATCCGCAGGAGCCCTTCAGATAATCTTCCGAATTCTTAAGTGAAACATATCTCAGGATCACATAGAACATATCGTTTGAGCCGAGAGTGAAGTTCTCCACTCCGTAGCCGTCGGGAAGTGAGGTCCTGACAGCTCCTCCCATACCCGAGCAATCAACAATCACGCGGGCTCTTATCTCCTTTTCCTCACCGTCTTTTTTATACTTTACGCCTGCAATCCTCCCGTTTTCAAAGACAGGAGAAATAACTGAAGCTCCGTAAATATACTCTGCTCCCTTTTCCTTTGCCCACCTATTCATTTTAAGCACATATTCGTGCATATGCATACCGACTATCTTATCATAGGTGGTTTTAGGATAGTTATTATAAGGAGAAGCCGTAAGACCTTCGGTGAATTCGAAAGCCCAGGTGCCGTCATCCTTTGAGGCCTCAGGCAGTCCGAAGGTATCAAAATCTCTTGCGCACATATGAAAGATATCATATTTTGAGCCGATCTTCTCTTCCTTTGAAGCATCAAGCACGGCAACTGAAAAGCCCTGCTCTGCCATACGGCGTGCAAAAAATGAGCCCGAGGTAGCACCGCCTGTTATCAATACATCATATTGCATAAATATCTCCCCCCCTGATTTATAAAGCAGCTCAACGAAAAAAGAGAAAAGAACACACAGCCGTCTGCCGGTTTCTTTTCTCTTCTCCTTATGAACCGAAAATTAAAAATTCTCCGGACTTATTTATTAAGCTTTTCCTTTAATTTTTCATAGACCTCTGCGGGAATATCGGGATTTCCCTTTGAGTATGAAGGAATATACATATCTCCTGCCTTTTCCTTTACCGTGCAGGTGGTATCATTTCTCCACTTGTCTCTTTCAGCCTTGTTACGAAGATCGGGGATATCGTAGCTGCAGTTATTATTCATCGCGCTGAGATATCCGAAATGACCGGGAAGGAACATATCCATTGCTTCATAAACATCAACTATCTCTGCATTTCTGTTGCCCTTGATAGCCTGAACGAAATGATACATAGTGTAGAAGTCTGAGCCGCCGTGTCCCGATTCCTCCGCAAGAGTGCTGAGAGAATCGTCAGTTCTCATTTCCTTTGCTTCAAAGGTATTGTCGCCTTCATTCTCATCAAGATTTCCGTAAAGAGTTCCGACGCCGCCCTTTTCTGCATCCTCTCTTGCACTTTCAAGTCTGCCCTTACTGCCGTAAACGGAATACCATACTGAGTTTCTTGAAGGACCGACACCGTGAACGCTCTTGATTACCGCACCGTTTTCAAGAGTGATCATTTCAACTGCCATAGCACCTGCAAATGCACCCATACGGTACATTCTGTCGTTAAAGGGAATCTCAAAGCCCGATACCTTTACGGGGCGAAGACCTGTAATATGAAGAAGAGGACCTATTGAATGAGTACAGTAATAGAAAGCACTCATAGTATTTCTCCAGTGATCGGGATCACAGTTTGTGTAGCCGTGCCAGCCGGGCTCGCAGTTATGCACATATTCGCCCTCACCGTATTCAAACTTACCGAGATTGCCCTCTCTATACTGAATTCTCATCTCTCTGGGAGCAGGCATATAGCAGTAGTTCTCGGCATAGGCATATATTTTTCCCGTCTCCTCAACGGTTTCGATAAGCTCGACTGCTTCCTTAAGATGCTGACAGGGTAAGACCTCGCTTAAAACGTGCTTTCCTGCTTTAAGTGCCTTTATTGCAAGGGGTGTATGCTCATTTGCAAAGTTTGCAAGAACAACACCGTCCATATCGTGCTTTATAAATTCATCAAAGCTGTCATAATATGTAATTCCATCCTCGCCGTATTTCTCTTTTGCAGTATTGAGAAAATCGGGAGCGTTGTCACAGATAGCAACGATCTCTGCATTGAAGCCTGTCTTGCAGTAATTGAGCATTGTCTGTCCTCTGCGGCAACCTACAACACCTATCCTTACCTTCTTTGCAAGAGACTCTCTGTAGATCTTCTTATAAAGTGTACAATCCTCATAGAGCATATCAACACTGTCAATGCCGTATTCCTCAAGCACCTTGCCCCAGCGCTCTTCCATTCCCATTTCATACTGCACGGGAACAAAGCCTGAGGTAAGATAGCTCTTGACTGCACCCTTTCTCCATTCGTCGGTTGTAAGACGGATGAATCTGACGCCCTCTTTTGAGAGCTTGTGGATACAGCGGTTATTAAGATACTTGCCGAGGCCCTTGCCTCTGAACTCAGTCTTCATTCCGACCATATGCATATTGCCCATATTAAGGTCGGTGTGGTTTATTGCGGTGATGGTGCCGATATGCTCGCCGTTGTAATCAAGGAACAGAACATCGTCATAGGGATCGCAAGCCTCAATACCTAAAATACTGTCATCAAACTGTGCCTCGGTAGCCTCATCACTTACAAGTCCGTTCTTGCAGCATTCCACCCAAGCCAATTTATCCGATTCATCCTTATATTTTGAGAAAGAATATCCCTCGGGAAGAGGAAGAAGCTCCACTTCCTTATCGTTTATCCAATACATTTTTAACTGTGCCATAGGGTATCACTCCGTTTATTTATATTATATTTATTAGAATATCATACCTTAAAACTGCCGTCAACTAATTACCGACAGCTTTTGTAAATTTTTCCATAATATCGGGAATATCAATGCACTGCGGACAAAGCTCCTTACATTTTCCGCAGGATATGCAGGCAGCGGGACGGTGCTGCTCGGGAATGCTTTTAAGTCTCATCGGAGCAAGAAAGCCTCCGCCGGTAAAGGTATGCTCGTTATACATTGCTATCACAGAAGGAATGTCGATTCCCATAGGGCAGTTCTTGACGCAGTAACGGCAGGCTGTGCAGGGGATTCCCTTTGTCATCGTTTTTGCAAGGGAAAGAAGAGCCTCTTTTTCCTCATCATTCAGGGGATCATCCTTTGAAAAAAGCTCTATATTCTCTTTCATCTGCGAAAGGGATGATGCTCCCGACAAAACAGTGGTAACTCCTTCTACGGATTTCAGAAAACGGTAGCTCCAGCCGACAGGAGAAAAGTCGGGATAAGCCTTGGAAAATTCCTTTGCAGCATCAGTTTCCTTTGCAAGCTTTCCGCCTCTTAAGGGCTCCATTACCCATACGGGAATGCCTCTTTCCTTTAATATCTCAAGCTTTTCATATGCCTTCTGGAATTCATAATCCACCCAGTTAAGCTGGATCTGACAAAATTCCATATGCTCACCGTACATCTCAAGAAAACGGTTCATAGTCTCTGTTGTGCCGTGAACAGAAAAGCCGAGATGCTTTATTCTTCCGTTTTTCTTCTGCTCCACAAGATACTCGTATGTTCCGTGGGCGGGATTGAGATATTCGTCAATATTCAATTCGCATACATTGTGAATAAGATAAAAGTCAAAATACTCCATCCCCGTCTTTTCAAGCTGCTTAAGGAATATCTCCTCAACCTTTCCCATATTACTGAGATCATAGCCGGGAAATTTTGTTGCTATATAATATGAGTCACGGGGGTATGAGGAAAGTATCCTTCCCACTACCCTTTCGCTTTCTCCTCCGTGATAGCCCCAGGCTGTGTCAAAATAATTCACACCGCTTTTAAGAGCAAGCTCTATCATCTGTGCGGTATGAGCCTCGTCTATTTTTCCGTCAGTAACGGGAAGCCTCATTGTTCCCATAGAAAGCATAGAAAGCCTCTTATCCTTGAAATCTCTATATATCATCTTATTTCCTCCGACTTTATTTATATATCTCATATTACACGAAAAAAAATATTTTTACAATAAATACTTGACAAATAAAAGAAAAACCGTTATACTGAAAATGTAGTTAGCATATGCTAACTGATTTATTGCAAATACGGAGGATCGGCACACCCTTCCGACACATAAACTCCTCTTTCAATTTTTGTTTTTTTGTTTTCCTTCCGATCCTCCATATGCTTTCACGAAACCTTAATATATATCTCCAAAAAAAAAACAAGGCTCTGCAAAACGGAGCCTTGTTTTTTTGCATCAGCCTGCAATAATATATCTCTCCGGAAAAAAAGACCTTCCCGGGAACAGGCTATCCTGAAAGCAGCCGCAAATCGGTTTTCAGGTTGACAGTTATATTTTATTGTGATATTGTAAAAATATAATTTTTAAGGGGGAAGCATTATGAAAAAGCTTTTCAGTATTATTCTTTGTGCGGCACTTATTTTTTCGGCTCTTGCCCTTCCGGCTCCCGCTGTGCTTGCACTTACTGCAAACACCTATTATATTGACAGCATAGACGGCGACAACCAAAATTCCGGTAACAGTCCCGAAAACGCCTGGAAGGATATCGGCGGCTTTACAACCGAGGTCTTTCAGGCAGGTGATAAAATACTTTTCCGTGCAGGCGGAACATACGAATGCGCCGCAACTCTTACGGGGCTTAAGGGTACAAAGGATGCTCCCTTTGTCATCTCTTCATACGGTGAGGGCGAAAGACCTGTTCTCAGAACAGATCTTCACGAGGAAGTGCTTACCTTTATTGACTGCTCTTATATAACGGTATCCGATATTCAGATAACCGCACCCAACGGCGGCGGAATATGGATCGATACAATAAACGAAGAAAGCGTCGGAATGACAATAGAGAATGTTTATTTCTTCGGTCTTCCCAACGGCAAGGTAACGGGCCGTGACGATTTCTCCCACGGTGCGGCAGGCGCAAGAGCCGCTGTTATGGTAAAGGGACTTCCCGCCAATTCAAGATATGCGGTAAATGATCTTACCATCAGTAACTGTGAGGTCTATGACTGTGCAAACGGCTTTATCATCTGGGGCTCATGGAACGATGAGCAGAATCCCTGGTGCGATGATGACGAAAAGGATCCCGTATATAACACAGGTCTTCTTATCGAAGGCTGTTACTTACACGAAATGGATGCAGAGGCAGTAGTCGTAGGCATCTGCGACGGTGCACTTGTAACTCACTGCAGAGCAATAAACACCTGTCAGGGCGAGGGTGTTGACGAAAATGGTGATATCCTTTATTTTACTGCCGCTATGTGGTTCTGGGGCTCCGAAAACAGCATCATCCAGTACTGCGAAATCGCAGGTCAGAAGAATATCGGTGACGGAATGACCGTCGACTTTGACTCCGGTACAAACAACTGCACATACCAGTATATCTATTCTCACGATAATCAGCGCTTTGTTGTAAACAATGCAAAGGACGATCCTCAGAGAAACAACACCGTAAGATACTGCCTTTCCGTAAATGACAATAAGGGCAGAAGCTCAATTGCATCAGGTAACGGTGAGGACGGATTCAAGTTCTATAATAATACCATTATAAACTGCGGTGAGTTCCAGTTTTATCATCTCACTAACAGTCTTGTTGCAAATAACATCATTATCCCTATGGAGGGTGAGGTTCTCAATTTTGATCTTGAGGATGAGATCAACGGCAGAAACACCTACAAAAACAACTGCTACTACAATACTCTCAGCCTCGGCTGTGACCTGTTCTCAATGAATACCCTTCCCGCATTTGCCGAAGGCGAAGGACTCGATGCATATAAGCTTGCCGTAAACTCTCCTCTTCTCGGTAAGGGAGTCAGAATCGAAGACGGCCTCACAACAGACTTTTTCGGAAATATGATCGAAAGCATCAATATAGGCTGCTATATGGGAAGCGGCGAGGAGCCTGAGACCGATACGGAAAATCCCATCGAAAAGCTCTTCAGAATGATCAAGAATATCTTTGACAGACTGATGCACGAATTTATGGTAATAAAAAGAGAACTGGACGAAAAGCTTGCTGAGATGAACAAATAGAAATTCTTCCGTTGCAGATTTTTCGAAAATATCAGACAATCTGCAGATATTTTCTGTTCCGCATAAGTAAATAAAGCACCCGTTACTAAGCTCGGTAACGGGTGCTTTTATTATTCGGAAATATATTTTATCTCATCTTTTCCTGAAGGAATTTTACTGCCTTTAAGATATCAGCGGCAGGATCGTCGCCTACTTCTCTTTCTATTGTAAGAAAGCCCTTGAAGCCGATATCGCTGAGTGCGGCAAGGTATTTATCCCAAGGCACACTGCCTTCTCCCAAGGGTACCTCTTCAAAGGAAGGACCTGTTACAAGAGCATCATCGACCTTGATGCCGTAAATTGCCTCAGGATCCTTATGATAATGCTTTACACCGTCCTTTGCGTGAGTATGCACGATATAATCACGAAGATTATATACAGCTCCTGCAGGATCATCACCTGTTACCATAACAAGGTTTGCAGGATCAAGGTTTACGCCTACACCCGTTGAGCCGAGAGTATCAAGGAAATTCTTGAGTACAAGTGAGGTCTCGGGGCCTGTTTCAACAGCAAAATGAGCGTTTATTGAATCAGCATAACGGGCAAGCTCACCGCAGGCATCCTGCATTATCTTAAAGCGGGGATGCTCCTTATCCTCGGGAACAACACCGATGTGAGTTGTAACGATATCTGTCTCAAGATCCTTTGCAAGATCAAGAATTCTCTTTGATTTCTCGATAAGCTCAGGGTTTCTTTCGGGACGGTAGAAGCCGCAACCCAGATCTCCGCAGAGGGCAGAGATCACAAGACCGTTATCCTTAACGAGCTTCAGAAATTCTCTTCTCTTTTCGGGAGTAAGATTTTCGGGAGCCATATCTCCTCTTGTGGAATAGACCTGAATACCCTTTGCGCCGAGCTCAGCAGCCTTTTTTACGGCTGAGGGAATATCAGTTCTGAATGAATCGATGATTATACCGATAGGAAAATTGTACATTGCTATCACCTTTTATTTTTTTCTTAATTTGTCGTAGTTTTTTATAAAGCCGTTCCAGAACATCTCAATGCTTTCAATTCCGTCATCGGAATCGCTTTCCATATTGACGGGAATAACGGGATCGTGAACGCTGAGTCTTACGAGAAGCCAACCGTCACCGCACCATTTATTGAAGTTTACTCTGAAGCCCTCACGGTTATCGTCGGCAGGAGTAATAAGAGGGAACTGAACGCAGTATTCCTCAAAATCACTGATGACCTTTTCGCCGTAAGCTCTGAAATCCTCTTCCTCAATGATGTATCTTACTTCCTTTTCGGCAAAGGGCATTTTAAGAGGCGTGAGAAGGCTGTCAATGCTCCTTCCCTCTTTTCTCAGCCTTGCCGCAAGAATAATTATCTTCACCATAAGATATGCACCGTCATCAAGGAAATAATTTTCCCTCAGAGCCGCGTGTCCCGAGGTTTCAATGGCAAGAGGACAGTTTATCCCCTTTTCATTCAGCTCAATGGCTTTATTTATAACATTTTTATAGCCTCTCTTGTAGCGGTAATGTACTCCGCCCAGATGACCGTTTATAAATTCTCTGAGTCCCGAGGAGGTAACGCTGTCCGTCACAACGGTACCGCCCTCATTATTTTCGAGGGCAATAACAGAGGAAAGAGCAATAAGAGCATTTCTGTTTATCTCTTTTCCGTCAGACGCCACGCAGGCGGCACGGTCTACATCAGTGTCAAAGATAATACCGAGATCCGCATTATTCTCAATTACCGCCCTTGAAATAAACTCCATTGCGGTCTTATCCTCAGGATTGGGAATATGATTGGGGAACATTCCGTCAGGCTCTAAAAACTGTGAGCCCTTTGTATCGGCACCAAGCTCCTTCAGGAGTCTTTCAAAAAATCCGCCTGCTCCGTTTCCCGCATCAACAACGATCTTAAAGCCTTCAAGAGGCTTTAAGCCGTCATTTGCTTCAGCAATTATCTTATCCTTAAGAATTTCGGCATAACGGGACATAAAATCCGTTTTCTCCGCATCAGCCTCAGCTGTTTTTACATCAGAAAGCATTTCTGCTCTTTCAAGCACTGCCTTTATATCGTCTCCCTCAAAGCCGCCTTCCTTTGTGAAAAACTTAAGTCCGTTCTTATCATAAGGATGATGGCTTGCGGTTATCTGCACGGATGCGGTGACACCCATTGTCACGGTGGTCATAAACATCGCAGGAGTGGATGCAAGTCCGCAGTCATAAACCTTTACACCCTCTGCCGCAAAAACGCTGAGAAGAGCCGCCTTGATCCTGTGGGCTGAGATCCTCGAATCGTGTCCTACGGCAAGAGTAATATCCTCCTTGCCGCAGCCGTTTTTTTCACATATATAAGAGACAAAAGCACAGGCTATCCGTCTGACAGCATCATCCGTAAGCTCAACAGACTCACCTACGGCAGTACCTCTTATATCGGTACCGCTTTTAAGCTTTAATAATGACATAAGCTCCCCCGGGAATTAGTGATATTTGGGCAGATAATCGCCGTGAGCCTCAATAAGATCATCGCAAAGGCTTACTATCTCATCAATTGAAAGCTCGGACGAGGTATGAGGATCAAGAAGAGCTGCCTGATAGATAGCATCCTTCTTAAGAGTAACAGCAGCCTCGATCGTAAGAAGATGAACATTTATCATAAGTCTGTTCATTGCGGCAAGCTGCTCGGGAAGTCTTCCCTGATAGCAGGGCTGTATGCCGTACTTGTTTACAAGACATGCTACTTCAACGCAGGCCTCACGGGGAAGGTTTTCAATAAGACCGTTATTTATAACATTACCGCCGATCTTATAGGGCTTATCTGTAGTGATGGCCTCCATAATATATGATGCATATTCGTGTGTTCTTTCGTGCTTTACATCATCGGTAAGATATATCTTTCTTTCATCCTGCCAGCGTGCGATCTGATTGATACAGCGGCGGGGATATTCATCAAGAGGAATATTGTATCTTTCGATAAGCTCGGGATACTTTGCCTTGATGAAAAGATTGTTATATTCTGCATTGTGCTCACTGGATTCCGTGCAATAATGACCGAAGCGGCGGATATATTCATATCTTACAAGGTCATACTTATCGGTATGGTCGCCGTTAAGAACATCGATGGCTCTTCTTCTGATCTCAGGATAAAGATCGTTTCCGTCAGCATCCTCTATTTCAAGAAGCCAGCCCATATGGTTGATACCTGCGATCTTTTCTCTGATAGGCTCCTTATATTCCATTCCGAGACCGTCAAGAAGACCTCTTGAGCAGCCCTGAACACTGTGACACAGACCTACTGTCTTAATGGGAGTGAATCTCTGCATATAGCCTGCAAGCTGAGCCATGGGATTTGTATAGTTAAGGAAATATGCATTGGGGCAGACCTCTGCCATATCGTCAGCAAAATCCTTCAGAACGGGGATGGTACGAAGAGCTCTGAAAATACCGCCGATGCCGTTTGAATCGGCAATTGTCTGACGAAGACCGTACTTCTTGGGCACCTCAAAGTCAATGATCGTGCAGGGATCGTAAAGACCTACCTGAATTGCATTGACAACAAAGTTTGCACCTCTTAATGCTTCCTTTCTGTTTTCAACACCGAGATGCTTTGTTACGACTGCCCTTGACTGATTTGTATTTCTGTTAAGAGCACTGATCATAATATATGATTCCTCAAGTCTCTGTGCATCAATGTCATAAAGAGCAATCTCACATTCCTGAAGAGCAGGAGTGAGCATAACATCGCCTAATACGTTCTTTGCAAATACGGTGCTTCCTGCACCCATAAAGGTTATTTTCATACTTTTTACCTCCCGTAGGAAAAAATTAAAGTCATAGACCTTAGCCTATGACTTTAGTTTACTTTATGAAAGAATATCCGTCAAGAGATTATTCAAATTCTTCCTCTTTTTTTCTTGAAAGAGTAAGGAAGACGACAGCGCCTGCAATGACAACGACAGTAAAAAGAATGAGCATGAATGCAAGAGGCATTCCGTTTCCTATCTCCGCGGGGACTGAATCCTCAATATTATAATCGGGTGTCACTCCGAGGTTTTCATAATGCATCGTCTCATTGGAATTTCCTATAGCGGGAACCGTTACTATCTCCTGAGGAATATAGGAGGGGTAAGTTGTGATGACTTCAGGCACGGCGGGAGCTGTAGTCGCGGCAGCTGAGGATGAAGCGGTTGTGCTTTCCTCTCTTCTTGTTGTGCTTTCCTCTCTTTTAGCAGTGGTGCTTTCCTCCGTAGGCTCTTCAGTTACAGGCTCGGTGGTGGGGTGCTTAAGATCGTATAATATCTGCTTTTTCTCCTTATAGGGATCTATCTTATGTATCTTTGCCGATGTCTTTATGTCAGTATCGGTTACTCCTACATAAGACACGGGTATAAGGTCTGCAAGAGCTACTGAGGCACGGGCTGTAAGATGCGCACCGTCGGGAGTGAAGGAGGGACAAAGAGCATATTCATCTGCGGGATTTGCAAGAGGTGAGCAATCAATAAAGCCGTCGGCAACGGTATTTGTCTTTACCCATTCCGTAAGCTCATCGCACATCTTCTGCATTTCCATATTCCAGACAACATCGCCCGTCTGACCGAGGAAGGCTCTTTCATATCCCTTCCAGGGACTCTTGGTAAAGAAATATATCTTTAATCCTCTTGCGTGTGCCATTTCAACGAGCTTTTTATAGCCTTCGATTATATCCTTTGCAGAATAATGAGGCACATCATCTCCCATAGATTTTGAGAACTGATGAAGAACGTCATTAAGACCGATCTTTACAAATATGTATTTTACACCTGAAATATCAAGTGCATCTCTTTCAAATCTTGAAATAAGTGAATCACCGTAAAGATTTCCGATAACTCCCGTACCGTCGCTTAAGAGCTTATTACCGATAACAGCCTCATTGACAACGCTTACATTTTTGATTCCCGCGTTAACAAGCTTTTCGGCAAAATAGTAGTAGGTATTATTAACAAGAGTTGAATCTCCGATAAAAACGGCAACATCAGTCTTACCCGATGAAACATAGGTATCTATCTCACAAAGGAAGGGGGTCGTATGATAGGTTATTGTGCCGGAGCCGATATTAACCTCTCTTGAGCTTGCAATATCCTCCTGATAGCACTGTGAAATATCCTCTCTGAAAATAGAACGGAGTCCGAGGAAGGTTCTGGCATTTGAAAGACCTGCAGAGGTTATATATGTCGAGCCCTCAAAATAGATGCTGACGCTCAGTGCGTCAAGAGCCTCGGTCTTATAATCAACAGCATCGGACCAGACAGTCTGTCCTGCAGGGATCGTTACACTGCTCTCACCGTCATTAAAGGTGATAGCCATTGCCGTATCCGCATATATATCGGCATTTCCGTCTCCCTTGGTTTTTGCTACGGTAGCCTCCGTAAAGGTAATGGGAGCGGCACCGTACTCATTTGAAAACTTGAATCTGAGCTTATCTCCGCCCGTTGTGACCTTAAGCTCTATTCTGATAGTGCTTCTTGCAGGAATTATATCCTGAAGGCTGAGACTTGAAAGTGTGACTGCAGAATCAACAATACTTGTAGCCCAAGAGCATACCCAGTTTCCTGCCGCATCGGCAGTGACGGCAAAAAGACCGCTGATCGGGGTAAGGGCAATAATTAAAGTAAGTATCAAAGAGACTGCTTTTGTTAATCTTTTCATAGGATTTCTTCCCTTTTTGTATAGTTATAGATATTATATATTAAACAAGTCTTTAATTCAAGACAATTTTTAAGGTAATTGTCGGAAATACCTTTTTAAGCAAGCTTTCTTCAAATTCCATTATATAAGTGAATTTCATATAACGCACAAAACGGCTTCACCGTGCGCCTACGGCGAAATGTTTTCGGCAAGTCTTTCGCCGAGGAAGGCTTGCCTTCCGCCCGGTGCTGCATATAATTTTTTTGCTTTACGGAAAAATTTTGGTTCTTCACGGAAAGTTGGGAAATGATGTCGGCACGGGAGTGCCGGGGAAAAGTTTTGCTTGAGCTTTTTCAAAAGCTCACGGTGTCAAGAGGCAGAGCCTCTTGTCGCACTCCGCAGAGTGCGAAATCTCTTATGCTTCCAATAGCGCAGGAGGGGAGAA
>JAFSGH010000033.1 GCA_017440965.1 Clostridia bacterium
CAACGAAAAACAGTCCACCGGACTGTTTTTCTCCCCTTCTCGCAATTGCAAGCTTGAGAGATTTCGCACTCTGCGCAGTGCCACAAGAGGCTCTGCCTCTTGACACCGTGAGCTTTTGAAAAAGCTCAAGCAAAACTTTTCCCCGGCACTCCCGTGCCGACATCATTCCCAAACTTTGCGTGAAGAACCTGTTTTTTTGTTCTGACGGAAAAAAGGTGCAGGCTCGGATGAGCTTACACCTTTTGTGCTTCCTTGCGTCTTTTTATTATTGCCGTCGTAAAGGCTGTTGTTATCATCAGAATGCCTGCTACTGTGAAGGGAAGACTTCCGAAGCCGCCTGTTGCGGGGATCTCGTAGTATGCCTTATTGATGAATCTTACATTCTTTACGGATTCGTCGAAGTTAATAAGACAGCTTGAGCCGCTGACAGAAATGTCGTGTGTGCCCTCTATCTTATAGAAGGGAGAATATTCTTTTCCTGTAAGAGTCTCGGTCACCGTTACGGCACAGCCGTAGGGAAGAGAGTCAATATGCACGAACTCTCCGTCCTGAAGGGAGAAGCTTATTACATTACCGTTTACGGTGTAGGAAGCTCCCTCAGGGGGCTGGGCAAGCTCTACTGCTTCGCCGTTGAGAGTGACAGTTGCCGTGAAATTGAATACACCCGTCTTTTCTTTTGCATCTACTATCTTTGATACATAAAGCTGAGATTTTCTTACATTGGTGAATGCTATCTCCTCTTCGCTGACCTCTTCCGTACCGTTTTTATAAACAGCACTTACATATGCAAAGCTTGAGTCTGCTGAGACCTCTACTATATAGAAGCTTTCGTCATAGAAGAAGGAGGCATCTCCCTTGATCTCACTTATCTTGTAATAATACTTACCCTGTGAATTTGCAGGGAAGGTTATCGTTACATTCTTTGTCGCTTCTTTGCCGTCCGTTACAGTGATCGCAGTACCGTTAACATCCGCTATATGCGACCAGGTGCCGTTTGCTACCTGCTCTACCTTGAAATCAAAGGTAGTGCTTTCGGTATTATGAACGGCAGTCTTTTTTATGGGGAAGCTTACCGAGAAGGGATATTTTGTATTGGTGACGGTGATATCGGCATTTCCTGAGGGAAGTGTACCGCTGATGCCGTTTCCGTCTGCAACAGCCGTTCCGCCCTGTCCCACGGTGCCTTGGTATGTAGCTCCCGTTGCACTGTCATCGGGGATATAGCCGTATGCCTCAAATTCAACGCAGTGACAGTAGGTATTCACCGAGTTGCCCTCGGGCATAACTACCTTTATATACTTTGCAGGCATTTCCTCGTCAAAATAAATATTTTTACCCGATGAGGTTGCCGTGATATATGCTGTTTCAGTCGCAAGCGTGAAATTCTCATTGTCAAGGCTTGTATATATCTGATACTTATATGCACGGCTGTCCTTCCAGTAGTTATAAATCTTTACTCTGGAGATATTATACTTTGCACCTAAGTTTACCGTAAAGTATGAGGGGGACTTGCCGCCTTCCCAGTAATAGCTATAGTTATTCTTTACACCGTCGGTAATTCTGTATGCGCTGTCAGCATCTGCATGGGATGCTACCTCAACAGACTTATTAAGAGCGGCGTTCACCGTTGAGCCTGCAGCCGCAGTGCTTTCGGAGATAAGCTCTCTTACCGTATATTTTGTGCCCTTGAGAAGTCCCGTGAATACAGCCGTTTCGTTAGCCTTCAGCTTTATAATGCCTTCTTCTGTGACTGTTCTCACTTCACTGCCTACGGTATATTCTGTGCCTATCGGCATAAGAGTGTTTGCAAGAGAAACCTGTATGGTGAATTCCTCGTCCGCACTGAAGCCGTCACTTCCGAGAGTCTTTGTAACGGTGAGCTCGCAAAGCTCGGGCTCATTTACGGTATTTCTGAATATGATGCTCGTAGTTCCGTCACGGGGGAAGGTCATTGCGGTGTATGCCGTATACACATCGGTGCTTTCTCCCGTAAGCGTATGTTCAGTTCCGTCAAGAAGATAGGAAACCGTCTTATAGTTTCCGGAAAGCTCTGTGGGGATAAGCTCTTGGACCGCATATTTGCCGTGGCTGCCCTTTTCGAGAAGATCTGCAAATACAGCTATCTGACCTGCCTTGATCGTAAATATACCGTCAGCGCCTATTGTGTCCGTTCCGATCTCCTTTCCGTTTTCGACCACTGTGAACAGTGTGCCGGGAAGCAGGAACAACTCCTCGGTAGGCTCTGAATCCTCATCGCAGGCTACTACTCTGAAGCTAAAGGAGAGAGAGCTTGTAACAAGGGGATTGAGCTTGCTTCCGTCGTCGGAGATGAGCTCCTTTGCTACAAGAAGGCTCTCCGTTTCGGGAAGATAAACGGGGTAGTTTGTGATAGTGATGTCGCTGTTTGTCACATCCTCTGTTGAGCCGTCGGGCCTTGTGAGGGTGATATTCAGCTCATCATAGCTTACCGTTACCGTGTACTTATTGTTGTCGGAGCGGTAATTTTCGGGAACGGTCTCCTCTAAAGTATAGATATGTCCCGAGGGGATATGTGAAAAGCTTACATTACCGTCCTTGTCCGAATATGCCTTATATGGCCCTACGGTAGAGGTATATGTACCGTCACCGTGGCAGATGTTGCATTTTTCCGTATCGTGGGAGAGCACGAATTCAACATCCTTCATTGCCTGACGGTTATGGTCTATCTTATTAAATCCGAATTCCGATTCATAGCCTAAAACTGAGGGCAAGGGGAATTCAACGGTCTTCATCTCGGAATAAACGGGCTTTCCGTTTGTTGTTGTAACAGACTGATAGGTAAGCTCGGTTACATCGTTTGTCATATAGGTAAGTCTTTCCTCGAAGCCTGCTTCCTCATTTTCAAGACGCACTCTGTAGGAAACGGAGTGGGAGTAGTAGGTGGTATTTCCTTCCTTTGTTGAGCTGTAGCCCGATTCCTTAAGATCCCAGTGTATGGTCTGACCGTCGGAATCATCAAAGTAGGCGGTATTTTCGCCTGCCTCCTCGTATGTGCCCGAAAGGGATTCCTGAGGATTGCCGTCCTTGTCATAGAAATGTATGAATTCTATATATCTGTTATCGTCGGTATGAAGAGGAAGAGGGTCCACTGCCGCCCAGATAGATGTGGTGTTCTCTATCTGCAGGCTCTTGATCTCGTCGAAGATCTGCTGGAAGGCATCTTCAAGCTCTTCGGAGTTGTTTGAATCGTAATAATAGCCCGAGCCGATGCTGTCGCGCAGCCAGTTGGGGAAGGAGTCCTCTGAAGTGGGGTCGCCTATATCATAGGTGGTACCTGTTCTGTCAACAACGGAGAAATTCTGTCCGTTGCCGCGGTCAAGATATTCCTGAAGGCTCTGTCCGCCGACATCAACACCGATAGAGAAGATATTTGCTCCGAGATCCTTTATCTCCTCAGCCTTTTCTCTTGCTCTTATTGCCGCCTTGTCGGAATAGGAGGTTCCGTAAAGACAGTATGTGCCGTAAACAGAGTCATAGAAGACACCGTCCTTTCCGGGAGTACCGGAGGTGCAGTTGGGGTCATATCCCTCGTAGGTGGTGGTGTTTGTCTTCATATAAGTGGTGGGGAAGCCGTCGCTGAGGAATATGATATACTTATTGTTGGAGTCAACGCCGTTTAACATATCGTAGCCCATTGCAAGACCTGCTTCGATATTTGTAAATCTCGTGCCCGAGTTTGCATAGCCGCTGGCATTGATGATGGCTCCCGTATCTGTTCGCATCTCGTTTTTAAGTGCGGTTGCGTGCTCGGGAGTGGTGCATTCCTGCAGGTCAAATATTTCGTGACCGCTTGTATTGAAGGCAACGAAGCCTAAATATGCATTCGTATTTTCGGGAGCATTCTCCTCGAACTTGTCAATGAAGTTTTCAGCGGATTCAACCGCGGCGGCATATCGGCTGACATCACCGTAGTTTGTACGCATGGTATTGGATATATCCATAACGATGACGATAGCCATATCGGGGTCGATCTTGAATATCTCAAGGTTTTCTGTGGTATCTACCGTAAGTGTGATATCAAAGACATTTTCAAGCTCCGTGCCCTTGATGGTCTTGCTTACAGTCACCTTGCCGTCATCGGACACATTGCTTCCGCCGTAGCTTACTATCTGTGAGTCGGAAGCCTCGGAATAATGGTCTATGGCATTTGAAGATTTCATTGAGGGGATGTACAGGGGAGTGTATTTTATCTCCTCGCTCTCTTCTTCAGCCTTGTCCTCATTCATAAACTGCTGCCAGTAGGTATAAAAGCCTTCCTCCTCCAGCTTGTCGAAGTTTTCGGTATTTCCCGCATCCTCGCCTGCGTAGCCTTCCATAGAGGGCTTTGTCTGCTCCTCGGTGCTGTTCTCTTCTGTTGTCTCATCGGTCTGCTCCTCTTCCTCGAGGACAGGTATCTTACAGGTGAGTCCGTAGCCGAGAATTATACTTGTATCGTCAATTACCGTCTCTGTTACTGCATTCTCCCAGTCACCTGCTATGACCGTGGGGGCAGTACCGCTGAAGCCGCTGATAACTGCAACATAGTCTGCGGCGGCATCCGTATTCATATCAAGGAAAATAAGGTCTCCGATGCCTGCCTCGTGATCGCCTGCACCCTCATAGAAGCCCTTTTTAAGCCAGAGCTTTCTCATAGCCTCGGGACTTGTCTCATAAAGCTCCCTGAAGGAGGCATTATTTGTATAATGCATACAAAATGATATAAAGTGTGCATTCCAGGGACCGTGTGTTGCTTTTGCCCAGTCACCGTAACGGGTATATCCCGAGAGCTTTCCCGCGGCATCCGCCTTCTTGTTGGTCTCGCTCTCCTTATAGCCTATCTGACTTTTTGCCGTATTCATAAGGTCAGCGCCAAGCTTTCCCGTCTTTGTGGCGGGAAGAGTGCTTTCCCAAATCTGCTTTGTCTCCACATCCGCATTGGGATCTGAAGTACAAACGGTATCATCGTGAATATGCTCTGTGAGTGTGCAGATGAGCTTTTTCTCTGTTACCTCTCCGAGACAGTCCTCTGTATGGGTGTGAGAATATGTCTCAAGCATACCGCAGATAAAGTTGCCCTCTGCATCCTTACAGGAGGGATTGTGCTTATGTGCAGTGCTTCCCTGCTTCTGACAGACAAGCACCTTTTCATATGTAACTGTTTTTTCAGTGACGGCTGTTTTCTTCTGAGTATCTTCTTCCTTTTCCGTCACCTTTTCGGCGGCCTTTTCCGTCACCTTTTCTGTAACGGCTTCGGTCTCTTCTTCCTTTTCGGCAGGAGCTTTTGTTTCCTCGGTTTCGGCTCCTGTTTGTGCCGTTTTTTCGGCGTCGCCCTTTCCCTCTGTGCCGTCAGGCTCTGAGGAGGTCTTCTCGGATGCCTTTTCCGTTTCTGTAGCCTTTTCGGATGCCTTTTCCGTTTCTGCGGCGTCCTCGGTCTCCTTCTCTGCATTTTCCTTAGTGTCTGCGGCGGTCTCTTCCTTTATGACGGTTGCCGTTTCATAGCAGATATCCGTATGGATATGGGAATCCGTCTCGGGGATAGAGCAGATAAGCTCATTGTCCTTGCCGTAGCAGAAGGAATTATGTATGTGAAGAATAAAATCCTGATAACCGCAGACGGGCATACCCTCGGAATCAAAGCAATCGGAAGAATGGATATGCCTTTCGGGGAGGCAGGTGAGTGCCTGCACGGTCTCTTCCCTGTAGCAGTCTTCATTATGCGTATGCTCGGTATAGCCGCAGAAATAATCAGGCTCCATAGTGATGGCAGGCAGGATAAGGGCGTAGGTAGTGCAGAACACCACTATAGCCGCCAGCATACTGACAACTCTGTAACGGCGTTTTCTGCGTTTACGCTCTTTATTCAGTTTTGCCGCTTTTTGCAATGCTGAATAATTCATTACTGCCCTTTCCGTTCTTATATAAACATAAAAACTAATATAACTAAGAATTCTTATTATTATTTTTTTCCGTTCCCTCAGGAAACGGAGACTGAAACTTCCGGCAAAGAATATAAATAATTTTTATTATATAGGAAATTGCTCGCAATGTGAGCAATTTTGCTTATAACAAAAAACACCTTTTCGCCCCCCAAGATTGGGGGGCGGGGGGGTTGAAGCAGAATGCTTTTTTATTATATTACTCCAAAATATAATAAAAAAACATAATCCAACATAACCATAGCATTTGTTTGAAAATATGTCAATAGATTTTAATAAAAAGGTTCATAATTTATTAATATTTTAAGGCTGCACGGGAATTTTTCAGCCCTGTCCGTGCATTTTGTTCGGTATGTTCTTGACATCAGGGAGGGTATAGAATAAAATTGAGTCAAGGCTGAAGCATCCTTTTCTGAGGGTGCTTACAAATGATACGGAATGAGGGATTATTTATGATGACCTGGATGACCTTTATGCGCTTTCTCACTGCAATTGCGATGACACCCGTGTATCTTTTCAATTTTCTTGTAAATGATTATGCGATTCCCCCTGTCAGCCGTGAGGGTGCATATCTTTTCTGCTATTTCGTGGGAAATGAGCCCGATGAGCAGACACTTCATTTTGCTGTAAGCACGGACGGCTATAAGTTCACCGCCCTTAATAACAATGAGGCTGTGATCAAGCAGACCAAGGGAACGCTCTCGGTCAGAGATCCCTATATCTTAAAGGGACCTGACGAGAACGGTAAGGACTGCTATTTTATCATCGGCACCGATATGAATGCTCTTGAGGGCTGGACCTCAAATCACGCTCTTATCACCTGGAGAAGCTATGATCTTATCAACTGGACGGATGAGACCGTAATTGATATAAGAGATTTCCCGGGCTTTGAAAAAACAAACCGTGCCTGGGCACCTCAGGCTATATGGGACAGCGAAAAAGAGATGTATATGGTATATTGGGCAAATTCCACCGAGGAAAATGACTGTGCGGGGCACTATTATGCATACACCAAGGATCTCAAGAGCTTTGAAAGCTCTCCCCGGGTGCTTTTCGGCAGATGGAATGAGCCCGACCCCGAGACGGGCGAAGTGAGAAATATCCAGTGCATTGACGGTGATATCGTATATAACGAAAAGGACGGCTATTATTATCTCTACTTCAAGGAGGATATCACTCAGAAGATAGCATATGTGCGTTCAAAGAATCTCACGGGCCCCTATAACACGGATTACACCATATGCTCCCTTAACTGGTGGGGCGTAGAGGGAAGCTCCATGTATAACATCAAGGGCACGGACAAATGGGTAATGGTAATGGACGAATATTCCGAGGGAAGCTTCTTCCCCCAGATGACAGAGGATTTTCAGAATTTCACCCGTATCAGAAGAAAGGATATGGGAATGGATCATCTTAATCCCCGCCACGGCTCAGTTGTGCATATAAGCGAGGAAGAATACTTCCGCCTTGTAGAGAATTTCGGCACGAAGAGCTGAAAATTCATATGGGAAATTTTGCAAAAGCACCGATGTCATAAATGCACAGGGGCAGAAAAAAAGCTTCGATGAATCAAATCGGCGTGAGCAGATATGTTAATACGGGATCTGAACAATGAAAAAAACGGAAAATGCAGACGGAAATCCGAGTGCATCTTCCGTTTTTTGTGTTGTTTTCTCTTTTTTTGTCTTTAGCTTATATCCGTGATATTATTTGTTATCATCTCCATAAGCTCATCTACGGTGACGAGCTGTATGTGGCTGTCAAGCTTACTTACAAAATAGCTGAGGCTGTCTATTGATATGGTCCAGGGGTGAATGTTTACAGCCGAGTAGCCGTCGGGGGAGCTTATGTCGGCAGGCTGAGAATTGATGAATGCTGCCTGCTCGTCAAGCCACTGCTTTGTAACAAGGGACATATCGCCTGAGGGATGCCAGAGGGAAAGGCGGTAGGTGACAAAGGGCTTTTCGTCAACAAACAATATTTTTCCGTTTCCGCCCGCATATCTGTCGGGATCAAGGCTTATTACACCGCCCTTTATGTTGTCGTAGCGGGAATAGTATCTGCAGGCGTTTAAGAGTTTGAATTCCTCCAACTCATTTTCCGGTGTTTTATCAAGAAGCTGTACATAGGAGAGTCCGCTTTTTGCCATAGTTGCGGCTGTGATATCCGTAAATTCAGCGAGAGCGTCTTTGGGGTACTGAGTGGGATGCATATAGCCTGCACCCGAAACTCCTGCCATAAAGTAATCCATTTCAGTAGCCTCGGAATATACCTTTTTTACGGTAACGGGGGAGAACTCCTGAAGCATGGGCGGGAAGGACCAGGTAACGGGGAAATTGTTTTCAAGGCTTATCTTCTTGAAAAATTCCCTGTAGCCGTTTTGTATCCACTGCATATTGTCACCGTCACTCATAATAAGGGCGACATAGTGCTTGTGTGTATCCGTATAGCTGTTCTTTTGTGCCTTGTGAGCGGGGATAGGCGTTTTCAGTGACGAGAGAAGGCTGTTATTGAAGCAGTGATCGGAGGGGGTTATCATATTGCCCGTGCCTGATGCCTGATCTACAAAATGCACCTCATATTTTACCCAGCCTAACACATGTGCATTGTTCCCGAAGTATTCCATCACTCTTTTTCTGAAGAGATCTCCGCCCTCATCGTCGTCGATGAAGAAGGTATAAAAGCCCTGCTGTATAGCCACATCACGCATTCCTGCCATATCGTAGTTGAGGCTGACTATGGCTTTTTTATTGAATTTTTTCTTGTGCTTTTCAAAAAATGCCCACTGATAAAGGAAATTATAATCGTCCTCGGAGATGTCCTTCTTCTTTGTAAGACCGAGAGCCTTTACCGTCTCCTCGAGGCTTTCGGGAACGGGGAGCCAGCCGTTTATGACGGCATAGTTTGTTGCCACATTCAGTCCCTCTGCATTTTCTGTTTCCCTGTAAAGAACATATCCCTCATCGGTGATGCAGTGTCTGAATTTATCAATAAGGGAGCTTATAGTCCATTTATTGCCGTTTTCATCGGTGTAAGAAACATTGATGCCCTGATTTTTTATCTCCTCGAGATTGTAGCTGTCAAGAGCGGTGGAAGTGATGAATATCTGCGGACTGACTTTTGCCACAAGTCCCTGAAGAGCCGTTGCCAGATGGCGGCAACCGCGGGAGGTAAAGGTGGATTCATTAAGCACATACACCGTATCGCTCAGGGGAAATTCCTCAAGGATGTTTCCGAGCTGCGCTATCTCCTCGGGTGCCTTTGCCTCAGGTACAGCGGGAAGGAAAAGGCTTGTAAGCGTGATAAGAATGCTCATAAAAAATGAAATTAAACTCTGAAACAAAAAGATCAGCTCCTTTTTTTCTTTGCTTCAGTTTACTATTATATTTTTTATCAGTCAACACTATCGGAGAATAAAACGGGGCATTTTTCAATATCAGACTTGTATTTTGTTTTATTTGTGTTATAATTTTGTTAACTTTTATGGGTAAAGGAGAATTTTTATGAAAAAGATAATAAGCATCATACTTGCGATCGCTATTCTTTCGGGAATTGCCGTTGTGCCTGTATTTGCTGCTGAAAACACTTATACCCCCGATTATGACAGGGAAACTCCCGTTATCATCATCCACGGTATGAGCCAGAATGATACCTATGTGCTTGATGAAAACGGTAACCGCATCGATGACGGTGCAGGCTACTATCTCACAGGCTGGCCTCTTGAACTGAATGTTATGGGGCTTGTCAAGGAGGCGATCGGTCCTCTTCTTCTCTCCGCCTTCTTAAAGAGAGATATGGGACTTACCGACGCTATGAAAAGAGGAGCATATGAGGGACTTCCCTATATCCATAAGGATGCTGAGGGTAATTATCTTCAGGCTGTAGAAGTGCCCTGCTATGAATATCCCTTAGGACAGATGACGGATGAGCTTTTACAGTATCATTATAAGCTTCTTCCTCTTCAGGGACTTGTTGATATCGTAGGCGGAGACAATGTTTATTACTTCGGCTATGACTCCTTCGGAGATGTTATCGGCGAAACAACGAAGCTTAATCATTATATCCACGATGTTGTTCTTCCTCAGACGGGTGCTTCTCAGGTAAGCCTTTGCTTTATAAGCCTCGGCGGCACCATTGCAGTAAACTATCTTGAGACCTATCCCGAGGATTATGAGCTCTTCAAGAAGGTAGAATTCGTCGTTCCCGCTCTTGACGGCTCCGATATCATAGGTGATATCCTTACGGGAAATCTCTCCGTAAAATATGATGACAATGTTCTTTATGAGCAGCTTCTTGTCACTCTTTTAGGTGACAGCTATCTTTCATATCTTATCAATATGGTGCTTCGCATTCTTCCCTCATGGCTTCTCAAGGACGCACTTTTGTCTCTTGCAGAGGGTGTAGTTGAAGCAGGTGTCCGCTCAACCACTCTTCTCTGGGCTCTTTGTCCTACAGATTATTATGAAGAAGCAAGAGCAAAGTGGCTCACGGATGACGAATATGCTTTAGTTCGCGAAAAGGTCGATTACTTTATGAATGCCCGTGCGAACTTTGAGGAAAATCTCTTTGCATTAAGAGATACCGGCTGTGAGCTCTTTGATATCACCTGCTACGGCACGGGAATGTTCCCTCTTTGTAAGGACTGGAACAAGACCAACGGTGACGGTATCGTTCACGCCACCTCTGCTTCAATGGGTGCTCATTTTGCAGATGTCGGCACCGTCTTCCCCGAGGATTACAAGGCTCAGGGCACATACTGCTCCGATCCCTCTCATAACCACATCTCCCCCACAAGAGATGTAGATGCCACGGCAGGTCTTCTTCCCTGCAACACCTGGTATATCAGAAATCAGGCTCACGAAAAGCTCCCCTATAACGATGTTGCTCTTAAGATGGCATTTGATATTATGACCGACAATAATATGAAGGATGTATATTCAAATCCCGAAAAATATCCCCAGTTCAACGAGGGCAGACTTACAAACACTCTCAACACCTATCTCGAGGCCTGGGAGACTGCCGACAAGTCAAAGATAAATGCAGAGAAAACTCTCGCAGTTGAAAATGCAAAGGCAGTTATCGACATAAAACTTAACGAGACCGTCGTAGTAACAAAGGATTGGAACGATGCAGTGGAGGACCTCAGAGTTGCTCTCGTAAAAGCAAGAGTAATAGAAGACACAGCCCCCACCGCCTTCGAAAACGCCCTCACCGACATAACAAGAACCCTCAACCGCACAGTAAATTCAATTTACGAAAAGTTGGGTAAATAAGCAATATTTAACGGCTCCGCCTGAACCCACGGCGAAGCCGTGTTCTTTTACCTGTTTTTAGTATTACAGGAAAGCTCTTCTGTGATACTAAAAAATAACCCTCTTCATGGAAAGTTGGGGAATCATATTACTCACTTTAATCATTTTGTGCTTCGCACTTGGGAACCCCCGGCGAGGGTTCCCAACGAAAAACAGTCCACCGGACTGTTTTTCTTCCCTCCTGCGCTATTGCAAGCTTGAGAGATTTCGCACTCTGCGGAGTGCGACAAGAGGCTCTGCCTCTTGACACCGTGAGCTTTTGAAAAAGCTCAAGCAAAACTTTTCCCCGGCACTCCCGTGCCGACATCATTCCCCAA
>JAFSGH010000002.1 GCA_017440965.1 Clostridia bacterium
CTCAAGCTTGCAATAGCGCAGGAGGGGAGAAAAACAGTCCGGTGGACTGTTTTTCGTTGGGAACCCTCGCCGGGGGTTCCCAAGTGCGAAGCACAAAATGATTAAAGTGAGTAATATGATTCCCCAACTTTCCGTGAAGAGGGTAAAAAAACCGTTACCGGCATTAATCGGTAACGGTTTTATCATTAATATAAATTAATACTTAGGACGCTTTACATATCCTGTATGAAGGATCTCGTGAGCCTTGTGTGAGTTGGGCTCTCCGAAGTATTCAGCATAGATAGCCTTAACATCGGGATTGAGGTGAGACTTTCTTACGGGAAGATTCTTATCATCATTGTAAAGACCTGCAGCACGCTTTGCACGGATGTTTACATTGTTATGAACAGAAGCAGGCTGGATGGGCTGACCGCCGCCGTTTACACAGCCGCCGGGACAAGCCATGACCTCGATGAAGTCATAAGTCTTTTCGCCTGACTTGATCATTTCAAGAAGCTTCTTTGCATTAGCGGTACCTGAAGTAACAGCAACTCTGATCTCGTTGCCTGCGATTGTGTAGGTAGCTTCCTTGATACCTTCAATACCTCTTACCTCGTTGAACTCAAGCTTTTCGAGCTCTTCACCTGTAAGAGTTTCATAAGCTGTACGAAGAGCAGCCTCCATAACACCGCCGGTAGCACCGAAGATAGTACCTGCACCTGAGCCGAGTCCGAAGGGAGCATCGTATTCTTCATCGGGAAGCTGATTGAAGAGGATACCTGCCTTCTTGATCATTCTTGCAAGCTCACGAACTGTGATAACAGCATCGATATCTGCAAGACCTTCAACTGCAGTATGGTCAAGTCTCTCTGCCTCAAACTTCTTAGCTGTACAGGGCATAACGCTGACGACATAGATATCCTTAGGATCAATACCCATCTTTTCAGCGTAGTATGTCTTTGCAACTGCACCGAACATACCCTGAGGAGACTTACAGGATGAAAGGTTGGGAATGAACTCGGGATAGTAAGTTTCGCAGAACTTGATCCATCCGGGTGAGCAGGATGTGATAAGAGGAAGATTTTCCTTCTTTGTATATCTGCCGAGGAATTCGGTTGCTTCTTCCATAATAGTAAGGTCAGCAGAGAAATTGGTATCAAATACCTTATCAAAGCCGAGAGCTCTGAGAGCAGCAACAAGCTTACCTGTAACAACAGTGCCCATTTCGTAGCCGAACTCTTCACCGAGACCTACTCTTACAGCGGGAGCAGTCTGAACGATAACATGCTTTGCGGGATCGTTGATAGCTTCAATTACCTTAGCTGTGTCATCTCTTTCAGCAATAGCACCTGTGGGACAAACAGTGATACACTGACCGCAGGAAATACAGGAAACATCACCGAGAGGCATTTCAAATGCACAACCGATATGAGTATCAAAGCCTCTTGCGTTAGCGCCGATAACGCCGACACCCTGGTTCTTTTCACATACAGCTACACAACGGCGGCAAAGAATGCACTTCTCGTTGTCTCTGTACATATGAGAAGCAGATGCGTCAATATCATACTGAGTCTTTGCACCTGCAAATGCAGTTTCTGTATCAATACCGTAATCGTGGCAAAGCTTCTGAAGCTCGCAGGAGCCTGAACGTACACAGGAAAGACATTCCTTCTTATGATTGGAAAGAATAAGCTTAAGAGTAGTTCTTCTTGCTTCGATTACATCAGGAGAATTGGTGAAGATCTCCATACCTTCATTAACGGGGAAAACGCAAGCTGCAACAAGGCTTCTTGCACCCTTAACCTTTACAACACAGATACGGCAAGCGCCGATTTCGTTGATTTCCTTAAGGAAGCAGAGAGTGGGGATCTCAATACCTGCAATACGGGCAGCCTCAAGAATAGTGCTGCCTGCGGGAACTGTAAAGTCTCTGCCGTTGATTTTAATATTTACATCAGCCATTTTTCCGTACCTCCTTATTTCTTAATGATTGCGCCGAACTTACATTTTTCAATACAAGCACCGCACTTGATACACTTGGACTGGTCGATAACATGAGGATTCTTTACTGTGCCTGAGATCGCACCGACGGGGCAAACTCTTGAGCAAAGTGTACAACCCTTACACTTGTCTTCAACAATAGTAATTGAAAGAAGATCCTTACATACGCCTGCAGGACACTTCTTGTCAACAACGTGAGCAATGTATTCATCCTTGAAACGCTTGTATGTAGAAAGAACGGGGTTGGGAGCTGTCTGTCCGAGACCGCAAAGTGAATTGTCCTTGATGTAGTTGCAAAGTGCTTCCATTTCATCAAGATCCTGAAGAGTACCCTGACCCTTTGTGATCTTTTCAAGAATTTCATAAAGTCTCTTTGTACCGATACGGCAGGGAGTACACTTACCGCAGGACTCATCAACTGTGAATTCAAGGAAGAACTTAGCGATATCAACCATACAGGTGTCCTCGTCCATAACGATAAGACCGCCTGAACCCATCATAGCACCCTGTGCAACGAGGTTGTCATAGTCGATTTCAATATCAAGCATTGATGCGGGAAGACATCCGCCGGAGGGACCGCCGGTCTGAGCAGCCTTGAAGGTCTTGCCGTTGGGGATACCGCCGCCGATATCCTCGATAATCTCACGAAGAGTAGTACCCATAGGAATTTCAACAAGTCCTGTGTTATGGATCTTACCGCCGAGAGCGAATACCTTTGTTCCCTTGGACTTTTCAGTACCCATGGAATTGAAGAATTCAGCACCGTGAAGAAGGATCTGAGGAATATTAGCAAATGTTTCAACATTGTTTTCTGTTGTGGGCTTGCCGAAAAGTCCCTTTACTGCGGGATAAGGAGGTCTGGGACGGGGCTCACCGCGGTTACCCTCGATAGAGGTCATAAGAGCAGTTTCTTCACCGCATACGAATGCACCTGCACCGAGACGGATAAAGAGATCAAAATCAAAGCCTGAGCCGAAGATGTCCTTACCTAAAAGACCGTACTCTCTTGCATCGTCAATAGCCTTCTGAAGACGGGCAACAGCAATGGGATACTCTGCACGGACATATACATAACCCTCGGATGCGCCTGTAGCGTAGCCGCAGATGGTCATAGCTTCAACGATAGCGTGGGGGTCGCCTTCAAGAACTGAACGGTCCATGAATGCACCGGGGTCGCCTTCGTCAGCGTTACATACAACATACTTCTGGTCAGCCTGATTCTTAGCTGTGAAGCTCCACTTAAGACCTGTGGGGAATCCGCCGCCGCCACGGCCGCGAAGACCTGAATCCATAACTACCTTGATAACCTCTTCGGGTGTCATTTCCGTAAGACACTTACCGAGAGCAGCATAACCGTCCATTGCGATATACTCGTCAATGCTTTCAGGATTTATAACACCGCAGTTACGAAGAGCAACTCTCTTCTGCTTTGCATAGAAAGTGGTATCATTAAGAGAAACATTACCGTGCTCAATAACTGTGCCTTCAGCAACCTCATTGTAAACAAGACGCTCAACAACACGGCCCTTGAGAAGATGCTCTTCAACAATGTCCTTAACGTCCTTTTCTTCAACCTGGCTGTAGAAGGTTCCGTCGGGATAAACGATAACAACGGGACCGAGAGCGCAAAGACCGAAACAACCGGTTCTTACGACTTTAACTTCATCAACAAGGCCGTTCTTTTCGATCTGTGATTCAAATTCGGTGATAAGCTTGCCGCTTCCGGAAGATGTACAACCGGTACCGCCGCAGATCAATACCTGTGCGCGAATCATAATTTATACCTCCAATATATATCTTCTGATTATTTAACCTTATTAAACATTGCTGATTGTGTATTCTGCAATGATATTTCCGCCCTTAAGGTGCTTTTCAGCAACTTCCTTTGCCTTTTCGGGAGTCATCTTAACATAGGTAACCTTTTCTTTGCCTGCTTCAAAAATCTCAACAACGGGCTCATACTGACAGATGCCGATACAGCCTGTCTGTGTAACTGTAACCTTATCATTGAGTTCAAGACCGTTAACTGCTTCAACAAAAGCGTTGAGAACAGGTCTTGCGCCTGCTGCGATACCGCAAGTAGCCATACCGACAACTACTCTGACATCAGAGCTGCCTTCACGAAGCACAACTTTGTTCTGCATTTTCTCTTTGATAGCTGCAAGTTCTGCTAATGACTTCATAAAAATTGATCCTTTCGTTAATAAAATATATTAAATTTAATTTTGACCTGCTTCAAGATACTGCTCTTTAAGATACTCGCCTATCCAGACGATGACCTCAAAGGTATCTAAAGGCACATCTCCGAGCACCGCCTTCAGCTCATCAGTATCAAGCTTTACACTTCCCTTTTGTGTTTTATGCTCAAATATCCATCTTATTCCGGGCTGTCCCTGAATAAGAACGGTAACAGTTGAGACGATATCACCGAGAGGAGTAAAATCAAGATGATTCTTATAAAATGAAGCGATGACCTCTGTGCCGTGCGAATCGGGAAATTCATCCTTGTGACGGGATGTTATCTTAAGATCTCCGCCTGTCTGCTGAGAAGCCAGCTTAAACAGAGGAATACCCAATCCGACTTTTCTTGTTGTCCTCGTGGTTGTAAAGGGATCTGAAACACTTTTCAGAAAATCGGGCTTCATACCGCAGCCGTTATCCCTGATCTCAATTGTCAGGATCTCGGCTGTCTCGTTAAGGATTATCTTAACGGTATCAGCACCTGCTTTTACCGAATTCTGCGCTATATCAAGTATATTCAGTGAAAGTTCCTTCATTGTTTATTACCCCTAAGGATCTTAAATAATTCCGCTCTGACCTTGTCACCCGAATAGGGCTCATCATCAAGCTCAAAATAATACTCCTTGTCTCTTATATCTCCGAGATAATGTGCATCGGAAGAAACGAGAGGTATCCTTGTTTTCAGAGGCGGATATTTTTCCGTATATTCCTGTATTTTTGCTCCGTCGTGAAAGCCTGCACAAATGAAGCCTTCATCGTCGGGAAAAACACCGAGAGTTGCAATTATTCCGTTTGATTCTCTATCAACATGTGCGGGATAGCAAATACCGCCGAAGCGCTTTACTGTCTGAGCCGCATCATCAACAGTAATATCTGTTGCAGTGATCAGAAGAAACTCGTCCGTACCGATGATATCATCCATACCGTCAAGGATCAGCTGATCTCCGAAGATTTCTGTCTTATTAGGTATTTTCATTCTGTGAGCCTGAATAAACTCATCAAACTCCATTGCCTTACCGAGGCTTTCAAATAAGCACACCATATGTATATCCTCAGCCGTGGTAAGCTCCATTCCTGCTATGGGAATAATTCCGTTTCTTTTAGCCGCCTCAAAAAAAGCGGGACAGTTTTTTGCGGAATTATGATCTGTAAGCGCTACGATATTAAGCCCCGAAAGAGCAGCCATTCCTGCAATGTTATTCGGCGTCATATCGTTATCACCGCAGGGCGATAAACAGGAGTGTATGTGAAAATCGTAATAATACTTATTCATATATCTGCACTTATCAAAACAGCAATTTCATATGCGGTCTTGTCTGTCAGAAGAATGTTGATACCCTTTTCCTCGGCAGTCTCAATGACATTAATATCAGGCACAGCACCTTCTGCAATTATGATTACTGCAACATCACTGAGAGCACCTACTGCCGCAATATTGATATTAGTCATAATTGTTATCCAGGCATTATCGGCCTGAGCTCTGCCCATTACCCAGCTGAGAAGATCTCCGATATATCCTCCCCTGATCTCTCTTTCAGGCTCAGGCATTGATGCCGCTTTCAGCGAATATTTTTCAGAAAGTTCTTTAACTGTCATCATTTTCACCCTCACAGTTTACGGAATCTTCCGTGTGCTCAAGCACAACACACTTACGCCCGTTATTCTGTCCGCGGACTATATCCTCGGCAAAGGCTCTGCAGGTGGGAGCTCCGCAGGCGCCGCAATCAATACCCGGCAAGCCCTTTCTTATCTCCTGGATCTTCGCCATCATCCGCATTGACTCCGAAAGGCTGTCGCTGAGCCTTGATATGGGAGTGTAATTCGGCAGGGAGTCCGTAATAAAGCTTTCGGGAACAAAGCTTATGTCAGAAGGAATAAAATTCTTTGATACGGGCATATATCTTCTGACTGTCTGCAAACGGGTTTTTGCAATAAACGGGTTTTCAATCGTCATAACACCGCCGACGCATCCGCCGATACAGGCATTGAGCTCTACAAACTCTATCTGCGGTATATTACCGTTTTCAATTGAATCGAGCACCTGAATACAGTTTTCGATTCCGTCAGCAAACAAATAGCTGTCATTGAGAATTGCAGAGGATTCTCCGCCTGATGATGCCCAACCGATACCGATCATTCCGGCTTCAGAGGATATCTGCGGGGTTATATTCTTTTTCATTGCACCTATCAGAAGAAAATATATATCACTGAGAGATACAACAACATCAACATTGCTCTTATAATCACCGTAGCCGTTACGGATATAACTTACCTTTGCCGCGCAGGGAGAAATAAAGAAAACTCCGATATCATCATCCTTAAGTTCAGGATGCTCTGCTTTAGCCTTCTTTTTTGCCTCCATAGCCGCTATTTCCATGGGAGGAAGCATAGGTAATATGTTATCCTTCAGATACGGAAATCTGAGAGAAATCAGTCTTGATATTACAGGGCAGGCTGAGCTTATGACCGGTTTTTTTACAGCCTCGGATTTAAGAAGTATTCTTGTATATCCGGAGACTACCTCGGCAGCCTTTGCCACCTCATAAACATCGTCAAAGCCGATATCCTTGAGTCCCTGCAAAACGGAATCTACATCATCGAGCCCGTCAAACTGACCGTATAAAGCGGGAGCAGGAAGTGCAATTTTCCATTTGTAATGCATATAATGCTCAAACTTACTGCACATCGCTTTTTTTGCCTTATGCGGACAAACTCTGATGCATTCACCGCAATCAATACATCTGTCAGTATTAATTTCAGCGTGACCGTTGTTTATTCTTATTGCCTCGGTGGGACAGTGTCTTACGCAGGTAGTACAGCCTGTACACTTTTCCACATCGAGAACAACAGAGTGTCTGTAAGAATTCAAACCATCACCTTATTTACTTGAGATATACACACATCGTTATGGTCGTACCCACACCGACCTCTGATTCAATTTTCATTTCATCGGTATAGCGCTTCATATTGGGAAGTCCCATACCTGCTCCGAAGCCGAGCGATCTGACATTTTCCGTAGCCGTGGAATATCCCTCCTGCATTGCAAGATTTATATCGGGAATTCCGGGGCCCTTATCGGCAAGAACAATAACTATTCTGTCCTCATACACATTGATGTCAGCCTCTCCGCCGCCTGCGTGTATAACCATATTGATTTCGCCTTCATATAAGGCAATAGAAACCTGTCTTATAATTTCGGGGGGAAGTCCGAGACGCCTGAGATTTTTTTTGACCTGAACGGAAGCCTGACCGGCTGAAACAAAATTGTCACCGTCCACATCGAAATGAAAATTAAGAGATTCACTCATATCTTTGTACCCGTCAAGCCGTTGATATACAAAGTTCCGCAGGCATCGTACATTCTTTTTTCCGTTGCAAGAAGTGCAATACCGCTTTCCTCCGCTGCCTCTATCATTTCAAGAGTGGGACGCTTGGAGCGGACAAATACGATACATATCATATCCATCATTTCAGCGGTTCTTATAACCTGAAGATTGACAAGTCCCGTAAGAAGGACTGCCTGATCCTTGACAAATGCAAGAACATCACTCATCATATCGCTTCCGCAGGCAGAGTGAACATCCTTGTCAAGAAATTCTTCACCGCAAAGTATATCCGCATCAAGTAATTCTTTTAAGGCACTGATCTTCATAATTATTTTTCCTTTGATTATTCGTACTTAGCAAGAATGCCGGGAACCATATCTGCAGTAAGGCGTCCGTAAACATCATCATTGATTGTCATAACGGGAGCAAGACCGCAGGCACCGATGCAACGGCATGCCTCAATTGAGAACTTTCCGTCCTCAGAGCACTCACCTGCTTCAACACCGAGAGTTTCGCAGATCTTATCAAGAACCTGCTGAGCACCCTTAACATAGCAAGCTGTTCCGAGACAAACAGAGATGTTATACTTACCCTTGGGAGAAAGAGCAAACTGAGCATAGAAGGTAGCTACACCGTATACCTTTTCTACAGGCACATCAAGACCTTCTGCGATTTTGCACTGAACTTCATAAGGAAGATAACCGTAAATTGCCTGAGCATCCTGCATAACTGCCATAAGACGGCTCTTGTCACCGTTTGCTGAAGCAATTGCTTCCTCGAGCTTTGCAGCCTGTTCAGGCGTATCTACAAAAGGAAGCTTACTGATTTTTTTCTCCATTCTTTTATTTCCTCCATTCAAATTATTGTATAATTATTATGACGGCGCATAGCCATTCAGTGTGTATTATATCACATAGTTTTTTTTAAGTCTATAGGAAAAACAAAGAAAAATCGGTTTTTTGTTATTATTTTAACAAATTTTTCCGAGTTTTTTCATTTTACTTGTTTTTTCTCTTGTAATATTGTTAATTAATATGTATAATATAGCGGAAATAACATTTTGGAGGATATTTTTCATGGATAAAAAGATTCTTGTTGAAACATCCGCAAGACATGTTCACGTATCAAGTGAAGATCTTGCAATTCTCTTCGGTGAGGGCTACGAGCTTACAAAGAAAAAGGACCTTTCCCAGCCCGGTCAGTATGCCTGTGAAGAAAGAGTACAGGTTATAGGCCCCAAGAGCTCCTTCCCCGGAGTTTCAATTCTCGGTCCTGTAAGAAACGCAACTCAGGTTGAGATCTCTGCTTCCGATGCCCGTTCAATCGGCGTCAGCGCTCCCGTAAGAGAATCAGGCGATATCAAGGGCTCAGGCGCTTGTAAGCTTGTCGGCCCCAAGGGTGAGGTTGAGATCAGCGAAGGCGTTATCGTTGCTAAGAGACACATTCATATGACAACTGCTGATGCTGCTGAATTCGGACTTTCAGACAAGCAGGTCGTAAGCGTAAAGATCGAATCTCCCGAGCGTACACTTACCTTCGGCGATGTAGTAGTAAGAGTTAATGACAACTTTGCACTTGCTATGCATATTGATACAGATGAAGCAAATGCTGTTCTTGCCGGCAGTAACGCAATGGGCGAGATAATCAAATAAAAAATTTTACATAATTTAAGCGGTATCTCTGAACGGGATACCGCTTTTTATTATTATATTATTAAATAAAATTCTTTTTACAAAAAAATCCGTTAATCTCTTCTATTGTCTTTAATATTTTTCGTTCTTTAAGCCAAATTATATTTGTACGGAGGTGATTAGCATTAAAAAACTTTTTAAGGTAATTTCTTTGATTGCGGCTGTTTTTTGCCTGGCAATTTTTTCACTTATAATATTCGGAAATATATTCCTGCCTGACAGTGCAATGACTAACCAAAATGAGATATCATATTACGGAATATACTCTGCGGAAAAGAATAACAGCACGGCTGTTGTTTCCTTGTCAAAAGGCTTATCGGAAGGCAAAAATGATATGTCGGATATCAAGCTTTTCGGAGCCTTTCCCGTTAAAAATATCTCTTTACAGGAAGCATCAAGAAGATATGTTATTACGGGCGGAGATATTATCGGAATACGGCTGAAAACAAACGGTGTGCTTATTGTCGGAACGGAAAGCGTTGAATGTGAAGAGGGCACAAGGGATCCTGCAGCAGAATCTGATATAAGAATCGGAGATACACTTGTATCGGTTGACGGAACAAAGATCAGTTCAAACGAAGAGCTTTCGGGCGTAATAGAAAGCTCTGAAGGCAAAACATTAAGAGTTGAATTGATAAGAGACAGCAAAAAGATAAATACAACACTAACTCCCGTAAAGTCAAAACTGACACAGCTATATAAATGCGGCTTATGGATAAGAGATTCAACGGGAGGCATCGGCACGCTGACTTATAAGGATCCTGTGACGGGTGCTGTCGCAACACTGGGACACGGAATATATGATGTTGACACAAACAAGCTTATTCCCTGTGAAAGAGGCTCATTTTATTCGGCTTCTCTTTCAGGAATAAAAAAGGGCATCGGCGGCAGTGCCGGTGAGCTTAAGGGAAGCATCGGTACTGATATGTTCGGTGAAATCTTTACAAATTGCGAAAACGGAATATACGGTTTCTCATCGCTTATCGATCTTAAATCTGAATTCATTCCCGTGGCATATAACAATGAGATAAAAACAGGAAAAGCACAGATTATTTCCACCGTCACAGGCAATAAAAAGGAATACTACGATATAAATATCGAAAAGATAAACTTTGACAGCGAAAATAAAAATATGATAATAAAAGTTACGGACAGTGAGCTTCTTGATATTACGGGCGGCATAGTGCAGGGAATGAGCGGGAGTCCTATAATCCAGAACGGCATGCTTGTCGGTGCTGTAACGCATGTATTTGTGAGCGATCCGACAAAGGGATACGCAATATTTGCCGAAAATATGATAAACACAGCCGATGAAATATTAAAAAACAGCCTTGAACGGGCATCTTAAAGTGAGAAAACTAATTTAATCAATATGCTTTCAGTCAGTCCTTCGCAGAGGAAGTATATTTTTCCCATGCGGGACATATAATCCTTCTGTTTTACAGAAATACTTTTTCAACAATGAAAAGCCGGAGCTTATTCACTCCGGCTTAGTCATTACTTATGCTTTTTGATCTGCTGAATAAAAGAAATTATAATTTACGGTATACTCAGACTATTTCGCTGAGAGCAACGGGTCTGTGCTCTGCAACAGACTTCTTTGCAGCAAGACCTATCTTAACAGACTGCATACCTGCATGAATACCTACGGGAACCTCTGTGTTGTTTTCGCAGGCATCAACAAACTGACGCATCTCCTCTGAGAATGAGCCCATATATCTTTCAAGGAAGAAGAAAAGGGGCTTCTCGCCTGTTACACCGTTCTCATCGGCAATAACTGCTGTAGAAAGAGTGTCATTAGCGGTTGCGACCATTCCCTTGGAGCCGAAAAGCTCTGCTCTCTGATCATAGCCGTAAGCTGCGCGGCGGGAGTTATCGATAACTGCAAGAGCACCGTTTGCCATCTTCATTGTGATGATAGCTGTATCCACATCCCCTTGCTCACCGATAGCGGGATCAACAAGAACTGCAGAATTTACATAAACCTCTTCAACATCGCTGTTGGTAAGGAAGCATGCCATATCAAAATCGTGAATAGTCATATCAAGGAAGATGCCGCCGGAAACCGCAATATACTTGGGGTTGGGAGGCTCGGGATCACGGGATGTGATCTTAAGGATATGAGCTTCACCGATCTTTCCTGCGTCATAAGCCTTACGGATCGCAGCAAAGTTATGGTCAAAGCGGCGGTTAAAGCCAACCTGGAACTTAATTTCGGGATGCTTTGCAAGTGCATCAGCAACTGCCTGGATCTTTTCAATTGAATGGTCAACGGGCTTTTCGCAGAAAACGTGCTTGCCTGCTTCAATTGCTTCAATTGAAATGGAAGAATGTGTATCTGTTGAAGAGCAGACGAGAACAGCATCGATCTCCTTATCTTCAAGTATCTTCTTATAATCTGTGTAAATATCCTTTACACCGAAGCCTTCACAGAAAGCCTTTGTTTCATCATTCATAAAGGGATCTGCAATAGCCTTTACCGTTGCATTCTTTACGTGATATGAAATTGATTCGAGGTGGACCTTACCGATTCTGCCTGCACCTATAATACCGATTGTAAGCATTTTTATTTCTCCTTTTTTATCAGATAGTGCCGTCCCAGGTGGAAACAGCCTTATTTGTCTTTTCTTCTTCATCAAACCAACGCTGAGTCACGCACTTGCTTTCTGTAAAGAAGCGGTACGCATCCTTACCGAGGCAATGGAGATCACCGAAGAAGGAATCCTTATGACCTGAGAAGGGGAAGAATCCGATCGGAACGGGAATTCCGACATTTACACCGACCATACCGCCGTGGGTATGACGGACGAATTCTCTGGCAAAATAACCGTTCTGAGTAAAGATAACAGAGCCGTTTGCATAGGGATTATTATTCATGATCTCAAGGCCCTCCTGGAAGGTCTTGCAGCGCTTAACGGAAAGCACGGGGCCGAATACCTCGTCTCTGCCGATGGTCATATCCTCTGTAACATTATCAAAGATCGTAGGACCTACATAGTAGCCGTTTTCGAAGCCCTCAACAACACAGTCTCTGCCGTCAAGAACAAGTGTAGCACCCTCTCTGACACCCTTATCGATGTCAGCAATGACCTCGTCATAGTGCTTCTTGTATGTAATGGGACCGAGCTTTGAGGTCTTATCAACAGCAGGACCGACCTTGATCTGAGAAGCCTGCTTCTTAAGCTCAGCAACAAATTCATCTGCAATAGCCTCTTCAACAACGCAGCAAGAAAGTGCCATACATCTCTGACCTGCACATCCGTATGCGGAATTGATGATACCTGCAACAGTTCTTTCAATAGGAGCATCAGACATAACAAGTGCGTGGTTTTTAGCCTGGCAAAGAGCCTGAACACGCTTGCCGTTTGCTGCAGCCTTCTGATAAATGAGCTTGCCTACGGGAGTAGAGCCTACAAAAGTGATACCCTTTACATCGGGATGCTCGAGAATAAGGTCGATCTCTTTTCTTGAGCAGGTTACAACATTGACAACACCGTCGGGGAGACCTGCTTCCTTATAAAGCTCAGCAATTCTGAGGGCAGTTCTGGGAGTGAGAGATGCTGCCTTGAGCACCATAGTATTACCGGTAGCAACACAAACGGGAACCATCCAGCCGAAGGGGATCATTGCAGGGAAATTAACGGGAACGATACCTGCAAACACACCCATTGATTCACGGTAAAGAACAGTATCAAAGCCCTTTGATGCGTCCATAAGGCTTTCGCCCATCATAAGAGAAGGAACTTGAGTTGCAAGCTCTGTACCCTCTTTTGCCTTGAGCACATCACCTTCAGCCTCTGCCCAGACTTTGCCGTTTTCCTCAGCAACAAGTCTTGTAAGCTCCTCCATATGCTCCATGATAAGCTCTCTTACCTTGAAAAGTATCTGAGAACGCTTGATAGCGGGAGTGGCACTCCAGCCGGGGTATGCAGCCTTTGCGGCAGCGATAGCCTCATTTACCTCATCAGCCGTACAGCAGGGTGCGTGACCTGTTATCTCGCCTGTCGAGGGATTATGAAGATCATAATAAACATCGGTCTTTGATTCTACATACTGACCGTTACAAAAATACATGAGTTTTTCTGCCATTTTCTATTCTCCTTCTGATCAAAGTCCTGCTTTTTCAGCAATATATTTTCTTGCCATAACAGCATATTCAAAGGGATTTGCTATTGCAGGATCCTGCTCTGCTTCAACGAGAACATAACCCTCGTAGCCTGTCTCGGCAAGAACATCAAAAATAGGAGCAAAATCTATAGCACCGTCTCCGGGAACTGTGAATGTTCCGAGACGAACGCCCTGAAGGAAGCTGAGCTTCTCTGCCTTTACCTTTGCGATAACCTCGGGACGGATATCCTTAAGATGCACGTGCTTGATACGCTTTGCATACTTCTTGAGCACAGCCATATAGTCCTCACCGCAATAAGCAAGATGACCTGAGTCAAAAAGAAGACTGAAAAGCTCGGGATCTGTGTTTTCCATAAGTCTGTCGATCTCAGCGGCAGTCTGAACAACAGTACCCATATGATGATGGAAGGTAAGAGCGATACCCATATCCTTTGCTACCTTACCGAGCTTATTGAGACCGCTTGTAAGCATATCCCATTCTTCGTCATTCATAACATATTTATCATCAAAAATTGAAAGGTCTGTACCCTGAATTGAGTGTCCCTGCTCGGAAACACCGACAACCTTTGCACCCATTTCCTTAAGGAAGGTAATATGCTTAATGAATTCCTTTTCTGTTTCCTCATAGGGCTTTGTTGTAAGGAAGGTTGAAAACCATGCATTACATATCTGCATTCCTCTGAGATCAAGTGCCTTCTTGAGAACTGCCGTATCCTTGGGATACTTATTTCCTACCTCACAGCCTGTGAAGCCTGCAAGTGCCATTTCGGAAACGCACTGCTGGAAGGTGTTTTCTGCACCGAGATCGGGCATATCATCATTAGTCCATCCGATGGGAGCAATACCGAGTCTTACTTTGTTTTTGTCGAGCATATCAATATCTCCTTGCCTTTTCAAGATTTTCTGCTTTGTTTTTATATGCATTCCTTACGGAATCCTTGCCTGAGGTAGATGCGATTCCCACGTGCCACCAGGCGTCATAGCCGTCTGTCATGGATTTGGGAAGAACCTTTATGTCAATAAGAGTGGAAACTGTCTGCTTCTTGCTGTCTTCAAGAGCTTCCTTAAGCTCCTCCATAGTGTTGACCTTATAGGTCTTTACGCCGTAGCCTGCTGCTGACATTGCAAAGTCAATAGGCATAAGCTCACCGAGAAGCTGACCGTTTTCATCTCTCTTTCGGAATTCGGTTGCAAGATTTCCTATACCGTTACCCATCTGAAGGTTATTGATACAGCCGAAGCCTGCGTTGTCAAAGAGAAGAACATTTATCTTCATTCCCTCCTGAATTGAGGTCACAAGCTCGGAATGCAACATAAGATAGCTTCCATCTCCGCAGAAGGCGTACACTTCCCTTTCAGGCTCTGCCATCTTTGAGCCGAGTGCGCCTGCAATTTCATAGCCCATACAGGAATAGCCGTATTCCATGTTGTAGGTATCTCTTACATCACTTGTCCACATTCTCTGCATACATCCGGGAAGAGAGCCTGCGGCTGCTACTGCAATTGCATCGGGAGCAATATTATTTCTGATATAAGCGAGTGCTGCCGTCTGAGTTACGGCACCCTTATACATATCGACAAATTCGGGAATTGTCTTTTCATATCTTGCCTTGATAAGAGGCTCAAAATCCTCACCGTAGGAATAAGCGGAAAGGAATTCCATTTCCTTAGCCCAGGCTGCCTTTGCATCGGTAATTTCTGTTGTATAGGCTGTCTTATAGCCCTTTTCTGCAAGAATTTTACCGAGCTTTTCAATTGTAAGCTTAGCATCACCGACACACTTTACCGCATCGAGCTTATATGCATCAAATCTGTCTGTATTGACGGTAACAAACTTAACACCGGGGTGCTGATAAAGAGACTTTGAAGCGGTTGTAAAGTCTGAAAATCTCGTGCCGACGCCGATAACAACATCCGCATCCTTAGCAATTGTGTTTGCGGCAAGATTACCTGTAACACCGACACCGCCGAGATTATGAGAATGTGAAGAAAGAACAGCACTCTTGCCGTTCTGTGTTTCGGCAAGTGCAATATTGAACCGCTCACAGAAATCCTCTACAGCCTTTCCTGCTTCCGAATATCTTACGCCGCCGCCTGCGATAAGAAGAGGCTTCTTTGCGTTGAGGATAATTTCAGCGATATCCTGAAGCTCATCGTCAGCGGGATTGATCCTTGTGATCTTATGTACTCTCTTAGCAAAGAAGGAATCGGGATAATCGTAGCTTTCGCCCTCAACATCCTGACAAAGAGAGATACATACAGCACCCGTATTTGCCGTATCCGTAAGCACGCGCATTGCATTTATCATCGCACTCATAAGATGCTCGGGACGGGCAACTCTGTCCCAGTAACGGCAAACGGGCTTATAAGCGTCATTTGTGGTCACTGCAAGAGAATAGCTCTGCTCAAACTGCTGAAGCACGGGGTCGGGCTGGCGGCAGGAAAAGGTATCTGCAGGGAACAAAAGCAGAGGAACATTATTAACTGTAGCCGTTGCTGCAGCGGTAATCATATTGGCAGCTCCGGGACCGATGGATGAGGAGCAGGCAATGATCTTTCTTCTGTTGTGCTGTTTTGCGAAGGAAGCGGCTGCATGAGCCATTCCCTGCTCATTCTTGCCCTGAAGCACCTTGAGTGTACCGGGATCCTCATCAAGTGCCTGACCGAGACCGCAAACGATACCGTGTCCGAACACTGTAAAGATTCCTTCAACAAATTTTGTCTCTTTTCCGTCAAAGGAGACATACTGATTATTCAAAAACTTAACAAGAGCCTGTGCTGTTGTCATTATAGCCATAACGATCTACTCCTTTAATTTATCAGCATTCTGTAAGCCACATATGCTCATCGGGAACAAAGCGCGTGGTCTTGAACCAGGGGTCACCGTCTATATGTCTTATCATCCAGACGTAATACATTTCATATCCGGGAGCTGCAGCCTGCTGATGATCCTTTCCCGAAGGAATACAACAGAATGAGCCGTCCTTGCTCTTAAATACATCCTCTCCGATATAGCAGGCACCAAAGCCCTGAGGCTTATCAAAGCAATAATAATACACCTCCGGCTGAGGATGGTGGTGAGGAGGATAGCTGGACCATTTTCCGGGCTGTGTGAATACCTCACCAAGCACAAGATTTGAATAAGGTGCATTATCATAATCAAACATAGTTGATACTATTCTGTGTCCTGCACCGCCCCACTGACCGAGACCGAACTCCTGGTAAAGACAGTTTTCGGGATCATAGAAATGAGGCTCAAATTCCTTTTCGTTATCTGTCTGCTGAATAATAAACTCACTGTCCTCAAGTGCTTCTACCGTGAAAGCGGTATTTCTTGAAACATGAAGAGCATAGGGCTTTCTTTCAAAGGGATCCTTACGCTTACATTCTCTTTTTTCCCCGTTCCATATAAAATTAATATGTCCCGAAAGAAGAAGAGCTGCAGTCTCATTTTCCTTTTCACATAATGAAAATGTCTCTCCCTTAAGAATCCTTTTGACAAAAATAGTCATATTCATATCAGCATTCTTTTCATTCATTTTGCAAAGAAGTCTGACATTGTTTTCATCAAAAGAAGGATACTCAAACATTATTCTTCCTCCTTAAATACGGGCAACCATTTCGCCGTATTCTGCCTTTTCGGCTGCAATAAATTCCTCAACCTGCTTTACTGTGGGCATATCCTGGGAGCAGGCGTGGCTTGCAACGAGCATTGCAGCAGAGGCTGAACCGAATTCGAGACAGTCAATGATCTCTTTACCTTCAAATAAGCTGTAAAGGAAAGCAGATGTATATCCGTCTCCGCCGCCGAAGGATTTAAGAAGCTTTACGGGGAAGGGCTTTATTGAGAAATCCTGTCCGTCATTGGTATAAGCGGTAGAGCCCTTTTTACCGTGAGTAACAATTACGATCTTGGCCCCTTTGCTCTGCCAGTAAGCGGCAGTTGCCTTATCAGTGCCGTCAAGGTCAAGAAGTCCCTCACAGAGATCGTATTCCTCTCTGGAGCCGATTATCATATCGGCATTTGAAGCAACGATAGAATAGTAAACCGCGATCTCATCCTTATTCTTCCAGTTATATGCTCTGTAATCAAGAACGAATATTACGGGAATTCCGTTTTTCTTTGCAAGCTGCATTGCCTTAAGAGATGCCTCTCTTGAAGGACTCTCGGCAAGTGCAACACCTGAGATAAGAACTGCAGCACCCTCTTTGATATATTCCTCGTCGATATCCTCACATTCGAGTTTAAGGTCTGCCGCCTCGTTTCTGTACATTACGATGCTGCTTTCAGTTTCAGACTTAATCTCTGTGAATGTAAGACCGATTTTTGAGCCGTCCTTACAACGGACAATTCTTGAAGTGTCAATGCCTTCATTATCAAAGAAATCAGTAACAAATGTGCCGAACTGATCGTCGGAAACTCTTGCAAAAAATCCGCATTTTTTACCGAGTCTTGCAAGACCTACTGCGATATTTGCAGGTGAACCGCCAAGATATCTTTTGAAGGTCGTGCTTTCGTTAAGGGGACAGTAATAATCCACGGGATTGAAATCCACCGCTACTCTGCCCACAAGAATAAGGTCATATTTTTTGGTTTTGTCAAATTCTATATACTTCATATCAGTTCTCCTTATTGTTGAATATTTTGATATGTTTTTTTGTATTTTCATACACTCCGTTCACCATTTCGGCTGAAAGAGTGAAATAATCGGGCTTATCGGTCCTATCGCAGTACTTCTTTGAATATGCAGAAAGCCCGTCAAAGCCTGCTGTTGCAATATTTATCTTTCTGATGCCGAGAGAAATACACTTACGGAACATCTCTTCCGTGATACCCGTACCTCCGTGAAGCACAAGAGGGATATCAATGCGTGAATATATCTGTTCAAGCACATCCAGACGAAGCTCGGGAGAAACGGGATAATTTCCGTGAGCATTTCCTATTGCCACAGCAAGAGCATCGATCCTTGTTTCATTACAGAAGACCTCAGCCATTTTCGGATCTGTACAGGTAATAATATGCTCCTCGGTATCACCCTCATTACCGCCGACAACACCAAGCTCAGACTCTACCGTTGCCCCGTAAAGAGAAGCCTTTTCGACAATACGCCTTGTAAGAGCTATATTTTCATCAAATGGCTTAAGTGAGCTGTCCAGCATAACAGAGGTAAAGCCGTATTCAAGAGCCTTTGATATACACTCCTCGGTAAGTCCGTGATCAAGATGAACCGCTACATCGACCTTTGCGTTTTTGGCGGCAGATACCATCATGGGAGCCATCAATTCAAGAGGAGAATTCATAAGACGCTTTTCGGCGATCTGAATGATCACGGGGGTGTTCATTTCCTCTGCGGCTTTTATAACGCCCATTATCATTTCCATATTTCCGACACTGAATGCGCCTACGGCACAGTTATTATTCTTTGCTCTTGCAAGAAGCTTTTTCATAGTGACAAGCAATTATATCACCTCACATTAAATCAGATTAAATTATATACTATTATTTTTTCATATTCAATATTTTGTTTATAATATTTTCTCTTTTTAACAAAAAAAGAACCGCTGTCAACCGGCAGCGGCTCCTGAAATCAGGATTTTATCTTATTTTTGATAATCTCTGCGAGATCAAAGGTAACGAATTTATTTCCGAGCTTATTTCCCTCGGCATTTGCTTTATCATAGATGACCTTCATAATGAGGCAGGCAAGAAGTCCTGCAATAAGACCGATGATGATTCCGCCTAAGATATCTGAGGGGAAATGCACCATTATATAGTTTCTTGAAGCACCCATAAGCACTGCAAGCACAAGCACTATCCAGCTCTTCTTCTTATTTGTCATCATAAAGACGGGGATCATAGCTGCAACAGTAGATGTTGTATGGCCTGAGGGGAAGGATTTTTCACTCTCGAGTCCGTGTCCTACAGCAAGCCACCAGTCACGGAAGATCTCGCTTGTGACATACGGTCTCGGACGGGCAACGATGGGCTTGATTGTGATATTAGTAAACAGCGCACCGATGATGATGGCAAAAAGCATACCGAAGCCGACTTTTCTTGTCTTCTTGAAAAGCATAAATATAATACCGAGGAGAATGAAGAGAAGTCCCTCATCTCCGAGATGAGTATATGCTTCAAAGAAGAAATCAAAGAATCCGCCGAGAGGTCCTGTATGAAGGGTGTTATAAAATTCAAGAATCTTATAATCGAAGGTCTCAAAGGTGGTGTTTATCCAGGTTGTCAGAGAATTCCACTGTTCCGCAGGAACAAGTACGGGTAAATCCATAATTTATCTCCCTTTCCGTTAATTAATATGAGTATACTATCACAATTTCCGACAAAAATCAATATCAAATATACTTAAGCTTATGCCGGAAGCGCGAAAAATATTAATAGCCGCTTCCCTCTTCATTTTTTATAAGCTTAACGATTCTGCTTGTACCGAGCCTTGAAGCACCAAGGCAAATGAAATCTTCTGCGTCATCAAGAGAAGAGATACCGCCTGCCGCTTTGATTTTTGTATCTCTGTTTACACTTTCAGCAAAAAGCTTAATATCTTCCTTTGTTGCTCCTGCCTTTGAAAAGCCTGTTGAGGTCTTTATAAAGTCCGCATCTGAAAGACTTACAGTCTCGCAAAGCTTTATCTTCTCCTCTTCGTTCAGAAGACAGGTCTCAACAATTACCTTAAGAAGTCTGCCGTCGCAGTGAGCCTTTACTGCATTGATCTCATCAAGAACAGCATCGTATTTTTTGTCCTTGACAAAGCCGAGATTTATCACCATATCGATTTCATCCGCTCCGTCAGACACCGCCGTTTTTGCTTCAAAGCACTTGACTTCGGTTGTATTATAGCCGTTGGGAAAGCCTATAACGGTGCATATCTTCATTCTGTCACCGACATATTCCTTACATTTTTTCACAAAGCACGGCGCAATACAGACAGAGGCACAGCCGTATTTTATCGCATCGTCACAGATCGCAAGCACCTCTTTTTCGGTGGCGGTCTGAGCAAGAAGCGTATGATCGACCTTTGAAAGAATTTCTTTTATCTCCAATTTGATCACCCTTTCAGCTTTCGTTCAGAATAGAATAAACTATATCCGGAATATCCGTGGTAATGCTGTCCGTTCCTATACTTTCAAGGAAAGAAATTATATCGGGATCATTTACGGTCCAGTACTGCACCGCTACATTGTTTTTATGGGCATAATTTACAAATCTCGGAGTGCAAAGATCAAGTATCGGCGTGTCATAAGGCACCTGCAGGGCAACGAAGCTGAAAAACTCCTCAGGCAGCTCAATATCGAGAAGTGCGGCAAGATATACAATTACAACCTCAACTATTCCCGATGAACGCACCATATCAGGATAAGTATCGTTTATATATTTCGTTATCTCACCGTTGAAGGTGCCGACAATTGCTTTATCGAGCAGGCCCTTCTCCTTAAGAATTTCATACAGGATATCGGTGGCCTTGCGTCCTAAAGCATCACCGTTTTTTATCTCTATTATGTATCTGAAGCCGCCGTTTTCTTCGAGAAAGCTCAGCACATCCTGAAGACGGGAGGCCTTGAGATTTTCGGGTACGGCATCCCCTTCAATTCCCTTATATGGAGTTTGACCGTCATCGGTAACAAAGCCCTCACCGAAGTTAAGCTGTCTCAGCTCCTCATAGGTATAATCCTCAGGCCGTGCATTCTCCACTCCGAAAACCTTTCGTGAATTTGTAGTTCTGTCAAGAGTATCATCGTGCAGTAATATTAACTGCTCATCCTTTGTTATATGAATATCAAATTCAAATATATCCGTATTGAAGGTATCATTTGCAATACAGCCCTCAAATGCCATCATTGTGTTTTCCGGAAATATACCTGCTCCCGAGCGGTGGGCAGAAACTGTTGTCTCACCAAGCTCAGAAATAAAGGGATTATCCGTTTCATATTCCTGAGGCACATCATCCCATTTATGAAGCACAAGCAGCAAAAGAGCAATAATAAATATTGCGACAGCTGCAAAAACGGACAGAATTATCTTAAATGCGGTTTTCATTTTTTTGTTTTTCATTATCTCAGCACCTTTCATATAATCGATATAATATACCAAAATAAAGCGGATTGTGTTAACTTATTGTAAATTTGATGCATACGGTTTTCTTGACAGCCAATACCGTATGCTGTATAATTATTCCAACAATAAAAAAAGGAGAATAAGTATGGATTTCAAAGAATATCTTTCTTCAAAAAGAAAAGCTGTTCCCACACCCGATAATATAGTTGATGACTTGGGTAATTGTTATTTCGGAACCTTTGATAAGGAATTCCCCGCAATGGATTTTCTTAAGGTAAACCGTCCTTCAGCATTGCCGAATTTTTTTAATAAATATAAGCTCACTCTCTGGGAAGCTACAGAGATCAATTTTGATAAGGTCATTCTGCTCACTGCAGTATGTAATATGGGAGTATTCGGAACTGCTCTTACTGTTTTATATGATAAGAGAACAAAAAAATGCACCTCCTGGCAGGAGATGCTTCTTCCCTCTCAGGCCTGCATTTCCGACACAATAATCAATTCCGCAGAAACGTATTCAAAGGGTAAGAAGGTAAAGGTCCGTTATGTAAACAACTTCCAGAGGGGCGAGGCTATCGTTTCAGGCTATGCTTCCGATAAGAAGGCGGGCACAATAGATTACAGAGTAAAACTTACAAGAGTTTCAAAGCCCAGTATTGTTAACATTCCCTTTGATGCCAACAGACCGCTTTATTCACAGAAGGATCTTTTCAGTGTAGAGGGTTATCTTGAAATAAACGGTGAGCGCTTTGTTGCCGATTCCTCTACTGCCGCAATAATCGATGACCACAGAGGCTATTATCCGAGAAAGGCTCATTATGACTGGGTAACCACAATGGGCAAAAAGGGGATCGACGGAAAAGAGCAGTATTTCGGCTTTAATCTCACAAGAAATCAGTCCGTAAATCAGGATGATTATAATGAAAATCTCATATGGTTTGAGGGTGACACCACTCTTCTCACTCCCGTTGTTTTCAAGCACGAAACACCCTTCTTATGGCACATCAAGGACACCAAGGGCATGGTCGATGTCACATTTGATATCGGCGATGAATTCTTAATGAAGGTCACCACGGGACTTATAAACATTGACTATCATATCACCTTCGGTGAGCTTAAGGGCTTTGTCTGCGATCCCGACGGAAATAAATATATTCTCGACAATATGTCAGGCATCGGTGAGGACAAATCCTTACTGTTCTGATAAAAGCAAATAACTCCTTCTCTCAGGCATTTAAAAAAACCGAGAGAAGGAGCTTTTTATTTTATAATTTATGCCTGTTGAATTACTTATAAGCTCTGAAACAAGCATAGCTGCCGCAACAATGACATCACTGTCAATACACTTGATAATATCTGTTTCTGTTACGGAAATTTTTTCCGGCGGCTTCTCTTCAACAGTCATCATCTGCTACTTTTCAATGCCTTATCAACTGATCTGAGCAAGGAATCCTCATGTGTTGAAGGAAGGTCGCAGTTATAATGCCAAATCATAACCCCGCCGTAACCGCAATTATAAGCAAACGATGTTTTCTTTTCTATAACATCCTGAGTATTAAACCAGAAATCCTTGCCTGTGGCTTCACAATGATACCATCCGTTTTCATCAATTTTCTCGTAGCATCCGTTATAACCGTACCAATACGCAGACATATCTGTCGGGCGTGAATAAAAAGGAAGTCCGATGTTTACTTTTTCGGCAGGTATTCCGTGAAAGCCAACTTTTTTAACAAGCTCTTTCGTTCCTTCAAATGTTGCATGTCTGCCTTCACTGTCAACAAAGTCATAAACCATTAGTTCAAAAGTATCTATTGCACCTATTGCAGCAGTTGAAAACTTAATATTCCAGTCACTCACTGCAACTCCAAGAGTATATTCTCCCAGTTTTTTGTCAAGTGAAACCAAAAACTTATTGTAACAGCGCCAAGCCTCTCGGGAAAGAGGATATTCGTAATCAAAATGCACACCGTCAAAATCATATTCATCAAGCATAGTAATGATATTGTCTTCGAGAACACCGCTTGTGAAAGCTTTGTTATGTTCGTTACTTTGAGCATCCATTTGTTCTTCCCAAATATCAGAATCGGAATTTCCTCCGGGGCCAAGAAGATTGAGCGTTATGTTTACTTCTCTGTCTCCGATTGCGCCTTTTACATTTGAAAGTGCGGTTTCGAGTTTTTTCTCATCATAAACGATCTCACCGCTACTGTTAAATGATGCACATTCAAAAAGGATAACATCGGTAATTATATCAAAATCCTCAGAATAAAGACTGTCAGGTGCTTGAACATAGTCGCCTCTTATATAAGTTGTAACCCTGAAATCGTCGTACTTTTTTGCAGGCTCATAGTCTATGCCAAACCAACCTGCCATCAGTGTTATAAGTGCAGTAAAAAAAGCAATTACCCTTTCAACAAAAATCTGCATTTTACAATTCCTCCATTCATAAAAACCCTTCAAGATAAAAGGTACAGTAGACAGATATAACATTCAATGTTCGTAACATCAAATATTTCTCAAACTACCTCTCGTTTAAAAGAATAACATAATGGTTTAAACTATGTCAATAGAGTATAAATGATCACATTATGTTCCGATATTATTAAATACGATCTTTTTTAACGCCGTGCAACCCTTAAATGCATCGACGGATACAAAGGTAACAGTTTCCGGAACCGTCACAGCGGTAATTCCGGTACAGTTCCTGAAAAAAGAAGACACTCTGCATAAAGCAAAATGTCTTCCCTCTTCTGTTTTATTTTCTGTAATTATCGTGATCGTCGTGCATTGCGATGCCGTTTTTCATAAATACCTCTGTTGCGATATCTATGTCGTCAACGCGAAGCACGGTCCATGCCTTTCCTTCAGCTTTACCGATAAAGGCATACATATATTCAATACCTACATTTGCATCTGTGAGAAGAGCTAAAAGGTGAGCAAGTCCTCCGGGAGCATCGTCCATGGCGGCAGCTATGACCTGAGTGCATTTAACCATAACTCCCTCTTCCCTTAATGCCGTGATTGCTTCATCCGGCTTATCGACCACAAGACGGAGTATTCCGTATTCCGATGTATCAGCAAGAGAAAGAGCACTGATATCAATATTATTCTTGCGAAGGACCTCAAGAACAGCTGAGAGTCTTCCGACTTTATTTTCTACAAAAACCGATAACTGTTTCATTATTATTTCTCCTTATAGCTTTCTTTTATCAATTACACGCTTTGCCTTGCCTTCGCTTCTTGCAATTGACTTGGGGTTGACCAGATGAACACCTGCACTGATGCCGAGCACATCTCTGAGCTTATCCTTGATAAGCTTTTCTGTCTTTTCAATACTCTTGATATCGTCAGAAAACAATTCCTCGCTCATCTCGACATTGATATCAAATGTATCTGTATTATTGACTCTGTCAACTATTATCTGATAGTTAGGTGTAATATCACCGCTGACCTTGAGAAGCACCTCTTCGATCTGTGACGGGAATACATTGACACCTCTGATAATAAGCATATCATCGGTCCTGCCCTGAGGCTTATTCATTCTTACATGAGTTCTGCCGCACTTACATTTCTCATAATTAAGAGAACAGATATCTCTTGTACGGTATCTAATAAGCGGGAAGCCTTCCTTTGTTATGGTAGTAAATACAAGCTCGCCCTTTTCGCCTGCAGGTAATACCTCAAGTGTATCGGGATCAATAATTTCAGGGATGAACATATCCTCACAGACATGCATACCTGCCTGATATTCACATTCATATGAAACACCGGGACCCATTATTTCCGAAAGTCCATAAATATCATAAGCTTTCAGCTTTAATTTCTTTTCAATTTCATGGCGCATATCCTCACTCCAGGGCTCTGCACCGAATATGCCTGCCTTAAGCTTCAGCTGATCCTGAAGCCCTGCTTCCTCAGCAGCCTCGCCTAAATATAAAGCGTATGAAGGAGTACAGCAAAGACAGGTTGAGCCGAAGTCGACCATTGTCTGAAGCTGATTTGCGGTGTTACCCGATGAAGTAGGAATAACCGTAGCTCCGATCCTTTCAGCACCGCCGTGTGCTCCGAGACCGCCTGTAAAAAGTCCGTAGCCGTATGAAACCTGAACGAAATCACGGTTATCAAGTCCTACCGCATACATCATTCTTGCTACACAGTCTGCCCAGTCATCAAGATCCTTCTGAGTATATCCAACAACGATCTTTTTGCCCGTTGTTCCGCTGGAGGCGTGAACTCTTGCGATATTTTCAAGAGGCTCTGCGAAAAGTCCGTAGGGATAATAGTCTCTGAGATCCTGCTTATAAGAAAACGGAAGCTTATGAAGATCCTCGATTCCTCTGATATCCTCGGGTTTAAGTCCCTTCTCGTCCATTCTTTCCTTAAAAAGAGGGACTCTTTCATACATTCTTTTTACCTGATTTTTAAGTCTTTCGCTCTGAAGAGCCTCAAGCTCCTCACGGGGCATAGTTTCAATTTTTTCCTGCCACATAAGATTTCCTCCTAATTTTGATAGTCAGACAGAGGACTTTTAAATAAAAAAAACCCTCTGCAAAAAGCAGAGGACGGATATACCGTGTTACCACCTCATATTTAAGCCTTCCTCACGGAACAGCTCCTCACGGAGTACAAAAAAATACTCCTGCACTGTAACGGGTGCACCCGTTGAAGCCTACTGATTTTCAGCCCACAGCTCTCGAAATGAATTCACAAAATGTCCGTTTATGCCTTTCACCTGCCGGCAATTCTCTGAAAACGACCTTTTCCGCTACTACTTTCCGGTCATCGCTTTATGATGGAATTTTATCACTCTTTAGACATAATGTCAATCATTTTTTTTGATTTTTTGAATAATATGTATAATATATCGTTGACAGTAACAAATAAATAATATAAACTGAAGTCAAATACAAGTTTTAGGAAGTGAACTTTTTGAAAAACGATCTGCTAAAAAACAAGGACTATTTCAAGCGCAACAAATGGGTGTATTCCTTAGGCGGTATCGGAAGAGATCTTGCATACACTCTTTACACCACCTTCCTTCTCACATTCATTCTTTACACAAAGGATGTAACACCCGGTGAATTTGCAACAATAAGCCTTATTATGATCATCTGCCGTATCTGGGACGGTATTAATGATCCCATTATGGGCGGTATCATTGAAAACACGCGTACAAAAATCGGAAAATTCAAGCCATGGATACTTATAGGCGCTGTTACAAATTCAATTGTGCTTATTCTTATCTACACATTACCTCTTAAGGGAACCGCTTTTGTCATTGCCTTCGCATTCCTCTATCTTCTCTGGGATATGACATATACAATGAACGATATCGGCTATTGGTCGATGCTCCCCTCCCTTACAAGTGAGCCGAGACAGCGTGATGTCATCACATCAATGGCAAATCTCTTTGCAGGTCTCGGAACTATTCTTGCAAACGGTCTCATCCCCGTTCTCACCGTCGGCTCATTAGCTATCGGAAACAGTGCGGTTACAGGCTACAGAGTTGTGGCTATCGTTATAGGAATTCTGTTTATGGGGTGCCAGGCATTTGTCTGTGCAGGAGTAAAGGAAAAGCCGTTACCGAAAAACACTCAGAGCGATGAAAAGATCGGCTTCAAAAAAATGGTCAAGATCATATTCAATAACAAGCAGGTGCTCTGGACCTCACTTATTCTCTTATTCGCAAGCTTAAGCAGTGCTCTGCTTACTGCATTCGGCACAAACTACATTTATCTTTCTTACGGCTATGAAGGAACAAACACAACCTTATTCGTTATAGCCTACGGTGCAGCATCGGGACTTACCTTTGTTATCTATCCCATGCTTACAAAAAAGCTTACCAGAAATCAGATAATTAAGATCTCCTTTGTGCTTGTTATTATCGGGTATCTTGCATTAATGCTTTCAGAGACCTTTATTGCAAACAAATCACTTGCCTTCTATCTTCTTTGCTTTGAGGCACTGTTTATCGGTATCGGCCACGCACTCTTCTATCTTATCGCCGCCATATTCCTTGCAAATACAATTGAATATAACGAGCTTATGACAGGAGAAAGAAACGAGGCGCTTATTTTCTCCGTGCGTCCGTTTATGTCAAAGATGTCAAGCTCCCTTCAGCAGGTAATAATCATGGTCGTATATCTTGCTATCGGACTTACTGAGATCACAAACAAGATATCCGAGGCTGAAAATGCCGCAATATCAAACCCGGAGCTTTGGACTGTCGACTATAAGGCTGATTATATAAGCTCAGTTCTTGCAGACGCCTCAGACGGAATGACATTTGCTCTCAGAGCAGTTATGGCGGGACTTCCCATTGTGTTTATGTGGATAGGCTATGTTATCACAATGAAGAAATATAAAATTGACGAAAAAGAATATCAGAGGATTCTTACTGAGCTTGAAAAAAGAAAAGAAGGCTGACAAGAAACCGACCTGAATAATCAGGATAAAGTTCTTTTATTAATTAACGACGGCTTCTCCGACAAAAAGGAGAAGCCGTTTTAGTTTAGTTGACGGAATTTATAAGCTTTATAAGAGTGGATGCGGCATAGATAGCGGAAAGCTCTCTGACGGCATTTCTACCGATATTTCCGAAATTCCGTGTAGCGGAAAGAGTCCTTCCGTTTACGCAAAATCCGAAGCATACCGTTCCCACCGAGGTATCATTTTCATCATAAGCGGGACCTGCAAAGCCTGTAATCCCGACTGAAGCATCAGCACCTGCATTTTTGCAAGCACCCTTTGCCATTGCAACCGCTACATTTTCACTGACAACACCAAAGGTATCTATCAGCTCACGGGGAACATCTGCAAAACGGCATTTTGCATCCTCGGAATAAGTAACAAAGGCGGCAGAAAGCACCTTTGATGCATCGGGAACAGAAACAACCGAGGAGGAAAACAATCCACCCGTGCAGGATTCAGCCGATGTTACCTTCATTTCTTTTTTTATAAGGAGCTCTACAAGCTCTTCAAATACATTCATATATATCACCGTTCTGATTTTTTTTCATTTTAACATAATTAAACGCGAAATAAAAGAGATTTTTCTTTTTGATTCTTGAAAATATCGGATATTTAACTATAATTAAGCTGTACGATAACCTTTCGGAGGTGAAGCTGATGAAAATATTTAATTGCCATACACATACGGGCTTTTCGCACGACGGAAAAGGCAGCATTGACGAAATCTGCGAAAGTGCCGTAAACAACGGACTTATCGGCTTTGCCGTTACCGATCATCTTGACTGCGAATACTCTGACGATGAAGCAATGATAAGAAATATCGCGTCTTCCTTTGAAGCTTCTGAAAAAGCGAAAAATGCCTATAACGGAAAGCTTATAATTTCCTCGGGCGTTGAAATAGGTGAAGCAATTTATGCACCGGAATTTGCAAAAAGCATTATCTCCTCCTTCGATTGGGATGTTATTCTCGGCTCGGTTCACGCAGTGCGTAAAAAAAACTATGATATGCCTTTTTCGGTAATTGACTTTTCCCTGTGGAATGAAGAAATGATCAATGAATATATATCGCAGTATTTTAAGGATATGCTTGAAACGGTAAGAAGCTGTGATTTTGATGTACTGACACATCTCACCGTTGTTTTAAGATATATAAAATACAAGTATTCGAAGCCTGCAGACATTACTTCATTTTATCCGATAATAACGGAGATACTCCGACATATTATTGCTTCTGATAAGACGCTTGAGGTAAACTCCTCAGGTTTTGCAGACGGTTATCTTATGCCCGACATTGAAATTTTAAGACTCTATAAGACACTTGGCGGAAGAAGGCTTACCGTCGGCTCGGATTCACATATTCCCTTCGATATTGCAAACGGACTCAGAGACACGGTAAATATCCTTAAAGCAGAAGGCTTCGAAAAGCTCACATACTATATTAAAAGAACACCCGTTGAATATGAAATATGACAGCAGCCGCACCTAATAGGTACGGCTGTTATTATTTTGTCCGCATAACTGTGGCTTTTAATCTGAAAGAACATGCAGCAATTCATCGGCAGATGACACGATCGTAGCTGCACCCTTTTCCTGAAGTAAGGCTCTGCTGCGAAATCCCCAGTCTACGGAAATACAGGGAATGCCTGCATTAAGGGCTGTTTCAATATCAACCTCTGAATCGCCGACATATACTGAGCTTTTTTTATCTACGCCCAGCATTTCAATAACTGCATTAACTGAATCGGGAGCGGGCTTTCTTGCTATATTCTCCCTTTCTCCTACGGATACAGCAAAAAGACCTGCAAAATACCTTTCGGATAGCGTCTGAACGGCAAAGTCTGCCTTATTTGATACCACCGCGGTTTTGATGCCTTTTTCATTAAGGACAGTCAGCAGTTCATTGATCCCTTCATAAGGTCTTGTATTATCACAGCTGTGAACAGCATAATGCTCCTTAAAATCCGCGAATACCTTATCAGTAATACCGATAACGGTACCGCCGGGCACTGCTCTTTCAATAAGAAGCCTTATCCCGTTTCCGACAAAGGCTCTCACCTCTTCCCTGCTTCTTTCGGGAAGAGAATTTTTCCTTAATGCGTAGTTTACGGAATTCATCAGATCATCAAGTGTATCAAGGACGGTTCCGTCAAGATCAAAAATAATAAGCTTGTATTTCATAATTTCCTCTTTATTCTATAATTACACTGCAAAATGAATACGGTGCAAGAGTGATAACTATCCCGCCGTCAGAGAGGCTGAATTTCGTCGGTTCAAGGGAATGTGCTTCATCAAGCATCAATACTCTTATTTTGCTTTCGTCGGTTCCCCTGAGCTTCAGAAGAACCTGCTTTTCTGTTTCATTTATATTCGATATTCCGACAATTCGGTATTCTCCGCCTGCGGCAAGAGAATATATATTGTCTCTGCTTTCGGAATAACACCATGAGCCGAGACGGTACATCTCATCAAACTGTCTGAAGGCATAATACGTTTTGGAAGGCTTAAGGGACGGTACATCAAAGAGACAGCCGTACTCACACCACAGCTGAGCATCGTAAAACATTGCCGCATCCACCTTAAGACGCTGCATCTCATAAAGTGAGCCCGCCACATGCGAAGCTCCCTTATTGGTACGCATATTGATGTAATACTCGGTACGGTAATCGGGAGTATCCTTATCGCAGATACAGCAGTTCCATTCGGTGTCAAATCTCAAAGCATCAGAGAAGCCGTATTCAGCAAGTATCTTATCAACAAAGCTGCTTTCAATTTCTATTTTTTGGAGATACTGACGGCTCAGATATCCGTGCCAGCTAAAAAAATCAAGAGGGGCCTTTGTTTCGGGAGCAGAGATATACTGCAAAAAATCAGAAAAATACTGATAGGGACCGGGAGTCCATTTGCCGTCAACATTTGCTCCGAGAATATAACAGCTTGAATATCCGCCTACAAGCACCTCGGGATGATTTCTTTTAATGTGATTTGCAGTAACGGAATAAAGCTCATAATACTGCTTTGCCGTGCCTATCCAGTTAGGCGGTCCGTTAGGCTCGACCAACGGATCGATACCGTCAGGCTCGTTCCATATCTCCCAGAATTTAATATTCCAGAAATACCCGTCTGCCCAGCCGCAGTTATAATGCCTTACGATGTGCTCACATATATCAGCCCATTTATAAGGATCTGACGGAGCATATATATTATACTTTTTCGGCTCGTGCTCGATAGTAACACCGAGACGGTATATTATGTTTATCCCTGCTTCGCATAAAGGCTTAAGATAGCAGTCCGTCAGAGTAAAATCATAATTTGCGGGATCGGATGCATCGGCAGAAAAATCGGGAAATATATTCGGCACATCAACATAATGACTGCCCCCGTAGGCGCCTGCTGTATCGTGAAGCCTGATAAACGGCGGAGAAAGCTTCATAAAATCAGGAAGCACCTCTCCGTAATCAGTCTTCCTCGCAGCATTATTAAAGCCGTGCAAGGGCTTTATTTTACCGAGGACATTACCGAAATCCGCAGTTATTTCAATCATCCGTTTTCCACCTCTTTATATAAAGGTATTCTCCCGAGGGATGTGTTCCTATTCTTTCAAAGCCGCATTTTTCATAAAGCTGCTGAGCAGAAATATTACCGACAGCTGTACGAAGGAAAAGACCACCGTAACCCTCAGCTTTCAGGACAGAAAAAACATATTCCGTAAGCCTTGTGCCTATTCCCTGCCCTTGATAATTATCTGAAACAGCTATGCCGAACCAGGGAATGCTTGTATCTGTATCCCAGAAAAAGCTCAGCGCAATAATTTCATTTTCATCGGTTACTACAAAAAATCTGTGATCCTTTTTTCCGTTTTTGAAAAACTCCATAGTCCGTTTTTCGTTACCGCGGTTCACATTAAAAAATGATACAGTCCTTTCACTCATATTATCAAAAAATGTCTGCATCATTTCTCTGTCCGAATTTTTTAGCTCTCTTATATTCATATAAGATACTCTCCGCTTCCCTGACCTATTTCTTTATTGCCTGCAATTACACTTACCTTAAGCCTTTCATCTGCATTGACGGTAAGGGCAATACCGCTGTCAGCTCTTTCCCAATGAACGGAAATTTCGCCTGACGGTGTTTTAAGCGAGGCTGAGGCGAATGAAAGCTTTTCAATAAAGGAAGGCTCTACAATTACCTTATCGGGACTCTTTGAGTCGCTGTTATATCTGATTCCCGCAATTCTTGAAATAAACCAATTGGAGATATCACCGAAGAAATGATGGTTAAGAGAATCGCATTCGTCGAAATCAGGGAAGAAGGATTCGGGAAGAGAGGTAAGTCCCTGCTCAATAAAGTGACCGTATGAAGGCCATTCGGGACGGGTTATCATCTTATACGCAATATCCCCTTCGTTATAATCAGAAAGAAGATGGAACATTATTCTTGCGCCAAGGATTCCGAAATCAAGGAAATCGTTATTTTCGTGAATGACATCAAGTAAATGCTTAAACGCTCTTTCCTTCTCGTCCTCATTGAATATATCATAATATATTGCCATACTCTGCGAGGTCTGACAGTCAGTATCTGCTATACAGCTTTTTTCATCAACAAATTCCCTTCTGACAGCACTTCTTATTTCCGAATACAGTCTTTCCGCATATTCCTTTTTGCTCTCTTCTCCGAGAACACCAAAAATAAATGCACTCTTTTTGAGGGTATCAAGGAAATTAACATTAGAGGTAAATTCCTTTGATGCCTTGATGCAGTCATTTCCGCCGACGGGACACCAGTCACCGAGGCCGTGCTTTACAAGACCTTTTTCATTTCTTGTGCTCTCAGCCCAGAGGATATATCTGTATATACATTCGCAGTTATCCCGCAAAATGCTTTTATCACCTTTATATATATAGGTATAATACGGAACATAAGCGACAAAGCAATCCCAGGAGGGACCTGTGCCGAAGCCCCAGCCGGTAGTGGGAATAATTGCACAAAGCTGACCGTCGGGAAGCTGAGACGCTCTTACATTCGCCATCCATTCCGAAAGGCTCTTTTCACAGGAATACATCATCAGCATATGCTCACTTGATAAAGCAATATCTCCCGTCCAGCCGTTCTTTTCACGGTGCGGACAGTCCGTGGGGAAATAACAGAAGTTGGCAAGATCAGAGACCTTACACATCTCATACAGCTTATTTGCCGTTTCATCGGAGCAGGTAAATGAGGCGGTATCGGAAAGATCGGAATTGCATACAACAAAAGACAAAAGCTCCTTTGTTGCCTGCTCTTCATTTATACCCGTAACAATACAGTATCTTGCACCGTGATAGGTAAAATACGGCATAAAGGTATCCTCTGCACCTGAACAGATAAATACATCTCTCTGAGAATACTCCTCAGGAAAGAAATTTATGTTGCGGTAGGTCAGATCTCCGTTTTTATCGAGGAATTCGCCGAACTGAAGCTCAATTCTCTGACCTTTTTCACCTTTTATTTTAAGAAGAGGCACGCCTGCCTTATTGACACCGAAATCATATATATAGCCCTCTCTCATTCCTGAATGCTCCAAGGGCTCGATATATGCCATTTTATTATGTATTCTGTAATCGTCGGCAATGCTTCCTTTTTTTACGGATATTGCAGTAAGCACCTCACCCGTAGGTCTTACAGGCTCTGCTGTTGCAAGACGCTTTTCTCCCTTCGGCGGCACTGTACTCAATGCTTTTTTCCAATGAGACGCATCAAACTTAGGCTCATTCCAACCCTTTATTTCCTTAGTTGCATCATATCTTTCTCCCGAGCGGTAATCATCAAAATACAAGGGAGAATCAGCACACAATACATCCTCGTCTGCTTCAATAAAGATTTCTTCACCGTTTTTTGTTATTCCCTCAACCGTAAAAGCAACAACGGGCGAACGGCAAAAGGCGGCCTTTTCAAAATCCCATATTTCACCGCCGGGATTATTAAGCATTCCGTTTCCCAACTGAATTCCTATAACATTTTTGCCTGCCGTCAAGAGGTCTCTGATATTATAATTATCATAATATTTTATATCATCAGGGTTTGATACATAGGGTGCTATTATACCCTTGGTTATCTCCTGTCCGTTTATCCACAGACGGTAAAAACCGAGACCGCAGATGGTGATTTCAGCATCCGTCAATTCATTCTTTAATTCAAATTCTTTTCTGAAATAAGGAGAAGGAACAAACTTGTAATAGGATGAAAACTCCTCGGTTGCACAGATAAATCTATCGGAAAAAAACATAGAAAACACTCCTTTTATATAACAATTAAATATTAAAACAAAATTAAACAAATATCAATAGGCAACCAAAAAAAGCCGTCGGGAGCTTTCCCCCGACGGCAAAGGTAATATCATTATTCACTTACACTGAGAGCGTTTTGCTTCTCAGAAAAGCTTATTTTAATCAGAGCCTGAAGGCCTGCTTGATAAGATGGAAGAATTCCATAATAAGACAGATAATGTCCTCAATGAGATTAGAGTGTATCTCACCGCAGAAGCTGCATCTTATCTTTTCGCCGCAGTTTTCACAGTACTCATCCTTATCCTCATCTACATGACCAAGCTTTGTTCCCTCGGCTGTGATCACATCTTCCGTTCCGCAGCCGTTTTCACATATGGCAGTCTTAGTACCGTCATGCTCACAGTCTGCATCTTCATTATAGATGTATTCAACGAAGCTATGTGTAAGAGCAGGAATTTCCTGTTCATCAACAGCACCGCAGCCATGGTCACATATTGCTCTCAGAGTACCTGCCTTACCGCATTCAGGGGCAGATACTTCTGTATAAGAAGTAAAGGAGTGAATACCGTTTGCACAGTTGTTCATAGTTGCAGCAATAGCTTCTGCTCTGTCAAGAAGTCCGCTGTTTTCAAGGTCAGCCTCTGTAGTAGCAGCATTACCCTTCAGTGCTTCAAGCTGAGCTTTAATGTCAGCAAGCTCTTTCTTCATTTCATCACTGATAGTCACTTCTTCGAGAGCTTCATCGATACCGCTGACAGTCTCGTCGATCTCGGTGTAGTCGGCTTTTAATGCCGTGCCGTCTTCAATACCTGCTTCAGTCTTTGTAACCACATTGTCAAGGAGACTTATATAAGTATTCAGCTCTGCTTCAAGTAAATTCTGAGGCATATAGCCGAAAACAGGAAGATCTATGACTTTTGCAATTTCTTCTTTTGCTTCGTCTGTTATAGTATCATCCTCATAATATGCTCTCGCTTTATCGAGAAGCTCGTTGAACCTGTCATAATCACCGCGCTTTGCAACAGCACCCATTTTAATGTGTTCACTGTCGTTAACGCATACGCTGTAATAATAGCCATCATTCCATGTACCGTCCGGATTCTGGGTAGGTCTTTCAAGAAGCTCTGTTCCCCATTCGTGATCGATTGCAGGAATTTCCTGTTCAAGCTTTATTCCGCATCCGAAATCGCAGTAAGATTCTTTCCAGCCTGATTCCTCGCACTTGGGAGCTACTGTTTCAGTGAATACCGTAAAGGAGTGGAAGCACGGATAATTACATTCATTGCAATAACCCTTTGTATAGCTTTCGTGAGGACATTCAAAATTACATATATCGCAAATTCCCTCAGTGTAAGTGTCATGTAAGCAAGCATAGCCGCAGACAGTACACTTTCCTTCTGAGTAATTATCGTGCTCACAAACTTTACCGCAGCCTCTTACACAGACACCGTCTTTATTTGACCAATCGTGGGGATAACCTTCGATAGCAGGAAGCCCGACTACGAATTCAGGAGCATCTAAATAAGCTTCAATAAGATCAAAGCTGAAGCCGTAATAGTTGGTTGAGCCGTCGGTGTCAAGTCTTATTGAAAAGCTGTTTCCTTCTATTTCAATTACCTCACCTGCAAGCTCTGTGCCTGTATATGATCCGATAAGGCTGCCGGAAGCATTATAAATATATATATCATCCCAGTGATTTTCAACCTTTGTTTCCTGTGAGAAATAAAGAACAAGCTTCTGAGCATTTTCAACGGAATAATGCCAGGTATAGTCTAAATCATCCTCGTAATTATGTGTTGACTCGGGATAGTCATTTATATCACCTGTGGTGAGTCTTCCGTAGCCGCAGACTGAGCAATTATACCATTCTTCTCCGGGGACACATGTAGCTTCTTTTGTTAAGCTAAGGATTTTTTCTGCGGAATGATCACAGACAGTACCGCAGAGTCTTGAGCATATACCGTTTTGATCGGACCAATCATGGGGATAATCAGCGATAGCAGGAAGCACTTCAATTAATTCGGGAACAATGGCTACCGCCTCAATAGCATCAAAGCTGAAGCCGTATCTCTGGGAGGAGCCGTCCGTGCGAAGTCTTATTGAAAAAGCATTACCGTCTATTTCAACTATCTTACCTGAGAGCTCTGTTCCTGTATATTCTGCAACCTTTGCGCCGTTTGCATCATAAAGATATATATCATCAAATGAGTCTTCAAGCTCTGTTTTCTTTGAGAAATGAAGTATAAGCTTGCTTGCATTCGGCACTGAGTAATACCATTTATAATCTGTATTAGGAGCGTAGTTATGCTCTGATTCAGGATATTCACTACTATCCGTCAGAACGGGCTCAGAGGACAGACCGCAAACCTCACAGATAGCCTCATTTTTGCCGGGTACGCAGGTGGGAGCAAGAGTTTCACTCCAGGTCAAGCTGTCTTCGGGATGTTCACATTCAAAGCCGCAGTCTACACAAACACCTAAGAAGTAGTCCTCGTGGATACACAAAATTCCGCAATCATCACACACACCGTCAGTATAGTTTTCGTGAGGACAGGAAGCACCGCAAACATCACATATATAATCAGTATAGCTTTCATGAGGACAATCCATACCGCATTCCGCACACTTATAATCTGAATAGCTTTCGTGAGGACAAGCATATTTGCATAAAGAGCATATTCCGTCAGTATAGTTTTCGTGCGTACAGACATAACCGCAGGCATCACATACAAGACCGGTAAGGCTTTCGTGTGCACAATCCATACCGCACACAGCGCACTTATAATCGGTATAGCTTTCGTGGGCACAAGCAGAATCGCACAAATCACATCTACCGTCTGTATATCTTTCATGTGTACATTCGTATCCGCAATTGTCACACACTATACCGGTAAAGCTATCGTGTGTACATACCGCACCGCAATTCTCAGCACAAATACCGTCACAATTGGACCAATTGTGCTTATAATCACCGTATTCCTCATTACAGATCTCACATATCGGCTTTTGTGTACATGTTGCATTGCCGCCCGTATGCTTGCAGGCATTGATTATATTATCAAGATATGCTGTTCTGCCGCTGTCAGCCCATGTACCTACTGATGATTTTTCAAGAACAAACTTAAATACCTGAAGAGTACCCTCTGCTGTATACTCATAAACATCACTGATAATATTTTTATACGGATTTACTGTTTGTGAAAAATCATGAGTGATCATCTCTGCATCATTATGATATAAACTCATTTTGAATTTACCGTACTGTGTATAGCCCTGATTTATTGCCCAATCAAAGGACAGCACATAGGGATTTCCGTCAACTGTCTCTGCAACAAAATAGGCAATTATCTGATCACGTTCCCAGGACATAAAGCCGGTAAACACTGCAATATTGCCCGTTGCAAGTCCCTGCTCATAATCACCTACCGCCCATCTGGTGTCAGAGCTGTAAAGAGTTTCATTACAGGTCTTACAGGTAACGGGAGTCTTGATATCTCCGTCCAGTAAGAGATCGTGACTGCACTCTTCGGCATAAGCGAAGGGTACCATAGTCACAAGCATCAGAAGGGTTACTAATAATGCCATTGTTTTTTTGAAAATTCTGTTCATAAAATTTACTCCTTTCGGATTTGTTTATTATATTGAGTTCAAATTTTCCGAAGCCCTGCCGTAAAAAATATCACATCATAAGCTTCAAACAAGACCGTGGTTTAATTTACTATATAGTATCATAGATTTTTTATGATTGTCAATAATTTATATGCAAAAAATTCCGTAAAAGATATATTTTTTTATACAAGGAAACGCACAAAGTCTTTGATAAAAAGTATATTACAGAACAAAAGGATCTTGTTGCTTCGCAAGACAGTTAAAAAGCCTGCAAGGAGAAATGTAATCTTATTTATTACAGAGGTTATACCCAAAAAAGCAAAAAAACAGTACAGGCTTACAAGAAAACCTGTACTGCAATTAATTAAAATATCAACCGATTATTTCTTCTTTTCCCAACCTGCAAAGATCTCATCAAATTCATAAACATTGTGTTCATCCTTGGAGTGGTTGGTGTACCATACCTGAGCAAAGAAGGGATTAGTCTTTGCGATCTCATCGTAATTCCACTTCTTTTCGGGAAGGTAGCATTCGGGACACCAGTGACCGCCGAGAAGAATAAGATTGGGGCTTGCTTCAAATTCGTGACCGCAGCAACCGCACTTCCACTTAAGCTTTGTAACAAGGTCGCCCTTTGTCATTGTGTCGCTGAGGCACTCACCGCCACGGAATTCAGCAGCCTTCTTCATATCCTCAATATCAAGCTCAGCCTTGGGCTTTGACTCGTCATAGCCGTGATCAAGAACATACTCGGCAGCTGCTTCGTTTCTCTTGTCGGGGCTTTCAAGCTTAAAGTTTTCCCAATTGTTGGGAATCTTGAGATAATCCTCATATGAGCCGTAATATGCGGAAAGTCTTACGGGATCCTTGGTCTTGATCCAGTCAAGAGTACCCCATCTCTCGGTCATTGCTATCTTCTTCATAAAGGGCTTTGCGCAAGCACCGATAAGCTTCTTTGTGGGGATGTACTTGGGAATTCTGAAATAGAATTCAACCTGATTTGCCATATGATCAAAGTAATCCTTAACGGGCATATTTGCACGGAAGTGGAGATAATCCTCAAGGATATCGCCGTCTGCATAATAGTGACCGTGGAAGTTCTTTGTTGTGAACCAGTTGGGATCGAAAAGAGTCTTGGGTGAGCCGAGACCGATACAGCCGAGAAGAAGCTCCTCGAACTCAAAGTTAGTAAGTCTGTATTCCTTACCTGAGCCGATATTATAGAATCTTCTGAAGAATTCCTCGGGAAGATCCTCTGTAACAAAGTTTCTCATAAGACGGCCTGAGTCTTCAACAGTACACCATTCAAGCATACCGTTAAGAGGAACGTGATACATAATGGGCTCCATATTGTGAAGGATAGCGGGATAAAGGATACCTGACTGACGCATTACGACCCAATGCTTGATTCCGCTTTCAACGAAAACTCTTTCAGCCATAACCTTGGAAATAGCATAATGGTCATATACGGATACCTTGATGGGGTCACCGCATCTGCCCCAGTGAATAGGTGTATTTCTGTCACCTGTTTCGGCAACTGAGCCTATGTAGCATACCTTGATATCGTCAGCGTTGGGCTGAGCAAGAACTGCCTTACAGATATTCTCTGCAGCACCGACATTGACCTTTCTTGTTGTATAAGGCTTATAGTCAGCAGCAGGAGAAACCATACCGCCGATATGAAGAACATAGTCTGCACCTGTTACACCCTTAAGAATGGAATCATACTCAAGGAAATCACCCCAGATGATCTCAACATTCTTTTTGCCCATATAAGGCATAAGAAGCTCTTTGTTCTTGTCGCTGGGACGGGCAAGGAAATTGATCTTTACATCGCCGAGCTTATAAAGCTCCTGGAAAGCAGCCCAACCCATATTACCGGTACCGCCGGTAAGAAAAACAGTTTTCATGGAAATTACCCCCTATAATATTTCCTGCTTATTTTACATAATTAAAATAATATAGTAAATACAAACAGAAATAATTTTACCTTAAATTAATAGATTTGTTACATTTATCAGGCATATGCGAAAAATGTACGCACAAGAGTAACATAAAGCTTCATAAAAATCTTCTGTACCTTTCCGAGAACAGCATCAAGCATTGTGATCTCACCGTACTGAAGAAGCTCCTCGCCGCCGTCAAGGATATATTCGGAAACGGTAAGGACCTTTGTGTCGTAAGAAGAGGTGTCTTCCTCATTAAGAGTTATAAGACGAAGTCCTCTTGCGGAGTTATCACCGTAGGATTCAAAGCTTGCACCCGGAGTATTAACAATATCAACACCGTCCTTTGTTACGGTATATGAATTGGGATGGTCGTGACCTGAGAAGACAGCAACGACATCACCTGTCTCAACAAAGGCATCAAACTGTCCGTAGTTATAATATCCGGGACAGGGGGCTTCAAGAAGAAAGCCATCCTTGATATCGTGAACATAAGGAAGATATGTATAATACTTACCGTCAAAATTGAGAGTAAGGTCACCCAGATCAACAGGACTCGGAATAAAGAGCTTTTCAAATGCCTCCTGCACAACAATGTGCTGGAATGCCATTGCGGGAACTGTCTCTCCCCCGTTTGCCTCTTTTATCTCTTGGGAGGTCTGCTTGTACCACTCGATCTGGTCCTCGTGAACACAGTCATATCCGTATTCACAATAGGAATTGGAATCAAACATATAAAGGTTATAAGCAATTTTTGTACCGTCGGAGCTTTTTACCGTAAGATTATGAGTTGCAACGCCCGTAAGAGCGGGATCGGCATCATAAGCGAGGCAATACTCTCCGCCGTAAAGCTGATACATTCTTAAAAGCTCCTCACGGCTGACACCCTGCTCATCATCGTGATTTCCGAAAACAAATGTAAAATATGTCTCCGATTCAACGAAAATATCACAAAGCTCCTTGATAGCATCCGCCTTTGTTTCCTTGGAGGCTGTAGAATTATCACCGCCGAGGATAACAAGATGGGGATCGTGGATTTTAATCATATCCTTGATAAAGTGCACTGCAGTTTTGTGAATGGGAAAATTATCCTGAATATCACAGATGTTAAAAATTCTGAATTCACCGTTTTCGTCAAATTTCAGAACATCGTTTTCACCTGAAGCTGCAGCAAAGGATATGCAGTTCATAGAAAGAACCATTACGGCACTAAGCAGTAAAGCGATTACTTTTTTCATATTATATTCCTCCTGATATTTATAAACTAATTTTACTACCATTTTAATTCAATGTCAAACCGAGCGTTTATTTTCGTCAAAACTCATAATACAAAAAAGAACGTTTAGTGATATATGACGAAATTATTTTTAATTATTGATATTATCTGTCCTTTGATTTAATATTTATATTGTAATTTTACAGTTTTTTTCAAATGAAAGGATTGGTATTATGAATAAACCCGTTCTCGGAATACAGCTTTACACCTTAAGAGATTTCTGTCAGAAGGCAGAGGATTTTGATGAGATACTCTCCTATCTTTCTTCCCTCGGCGTAACTGATGTGCAAATATCAGCTATCGGCCCCATTCCCGCCGACATACAGAAGGAAATTCTCGACAAGCACAATATGAAGGTCTGTGTCACTCATAAGCCTTTTGACAGATTCGTAAACGAAACCGATGAGCTTATAAATGAGCATAAGATCATTGATTGTTATGCCTTAGGTCTCGGCGGCGCTCCTCAGGAATCAAGAGATACAAAGGAAAATGTTGATGAGTTTATTGCAAAGGTAAATAAGTTTGCAGAAAAGCTCAGGGAAAACAATATGACCTTTAACTATCACAATCACGATTTTGAATTCAAGATGATGGATAACGGTATGACTATGATAGACTACCTTATCGAAAATACCGATCCCGAGGTATTTCATTTTATTCCCGATGTTGCATGGATACACTTTGCAGGGGCTGATCCCGTCGAGTATCTTAAGAAAATGAAGGGCAGAGTCAAGGTCTGCCATTTCAAGGATTATGTTCTCGTTGACGGAGAAAGGAAATTCTGCACCTTAGGCGAAGGAAGAGTTGATCTCAAGGCCTGCTATGAGGCTTGCAAGGAGCTTGATATCCCCTATATTATGTACGAGCAGGACTGTGACTGGGTAGACAATGATGCAAAGAAAGCAGTAAAGCTCTCCTGGGAATTTATGAAGTCACTGGAAAACTGAACAAAAGCTTAACGGCACCGGATCTTTGTGATTCCGATGCCGTTATTTTTCATTATAGAGGAATTTTATCCTCTCTATGAGTAATTCTGATCTTATCAAAGTACACCTTTTTGCCCCGAGCCTTGTGCGGAGCTTAAGCGGAATATTCTTATACCTTTATCATATCCTTAAGTCTTAAAAGAGTCAGTCTTTTTCTCATATAAGGTGAATACTTTACGCAGAGATCAAAATATTCCCGGTCTTTTTCTATGTCCTCAACCGTGATCTTACAGCCTGCTTTTATCATTGCAGCCTTACACACTTCAAATGACGGCACTGAACGGATTATATCCCTTATTTCGCTCCAATGCTTTTCAATATCATTAGGATCAACAGCATCCGTTATATTATCGGGAAAATTAAGACTTCTTACATCCTCTGCCATATCACCGTAGACCTCAAATACCTTTTCCCAGTCAACATTTTCCCTTTCAGCCGAAACAGTCTCATTTTCGGCAAGCTCATTATAAAACTTCAGCATTTCGAGGGTACATACACCGACATCCTCACCGTGGTAATTGGGAATTATGCCCGAAGGCAGCTGAAGGCACTCTATAAGATGGGCAATTATATGCTCACTGCCGCTGGCGGGACGGGAATTCTTTGTAAAGCTCATTGCAATTCCTGTCATAAGCAGGCTTTCAAAAATTTTACCTGCAGTCTCTTCATCATTTACTGTCACAAGATGCGCCATATCCATCAGGGTATCAACAGCCTTTTTTGTAAGCGCCGCTACCCTTTCGCAGTAATATTCACCTGTCAGAAGAGAAGATATCCTCCAGTCTATGAGACCTACATATTTTGCGATCATATCACCGAAGCCTGAGGACTTAAGATAAGAGGGAGCAGCAGCGAGAATCTTTGTATCCCCTATTATTACCTCGGGGCTCTTTGCGGGATAAGAGGACTTAAAGCCGTCCTTTACTATGGGAGAGGAGTCCGAAGCAAAGCCGTCCATAGAAGGAGCCGTAGCGAAGATACAAAGCTTCTTGTCCTGCCTTGCGGCGGCAAGCCTTGAAGGATCATTGACAGAGCCTGTTCCCACTGACAGCACTGCAATATCCTTCCCTTTTATCATCTCTTCTATCTCCTCCACGTGCTTCATATCCGCTACACGCAGAAAGTCATATATTTTTTCCGTGACAATGAATCCCGAAAGGCTTTCTCTTATTCCCCTTGCCGCTTCAATGGTATTTTTATCCGCCACAAGAAGGATGTTTTCGGGAAAGCCGTTTTCCTTAAGAATATCTCCTACGAAAGCTACAAGCCCCGAGCCTATCCTTACATCCGAAACTGCGGTAGCATGTACTGCTCCGCAGGGACATTCTTTTTTGAATTCATTGATTATATTCATTATTTCAGACATAATATCACCTTCAATAAAGCTCTGATAATTTATCAAGAATTATATCTATATTTTCCGTGCTGTGCTCAGTTTCCTTTGAATACAGCCTTGAAGCCTCCATAATCGGAAGAGAAGAGGAAAAAGCAATTGCAGAAGCTGTCAGCACGCTTAAGATAATAAACAAGGCTCTGCCGTAAACATCGAGATCATTTACCGCCTTAAGATAGTACCTGTATACAAAATAGTCAAATACCCTGCTAAGCTCCTCAGAGTGCCTGCTCACAAGACTGAAAAAATCATCCGTTTCAGCAAGTGAGCATATTGCATTACTGAGAATTTCTTTCCAACTATCAGAAAGTATCTCGCAGTCATCCGAAAGTATCTTAAGATACTGCATTACAAGACTTTTATCAGGCAAAGACACTTCATTAATATAAAACAGATTTATCTCCTCTTCATCCCTTGCTGCAACCGTTAAAAGCAGCTTTACGGCATCAAGGATATTACCGTCAAAGCTCAATATCTCTTCTCTTGAAGAAATAAGATCTGAAAGCACTAAGTCATCACCGTTATAAACGGGAACGGGATATATGTCTTTTTTCTTTTTCTGAGAAAAGATCAATTCCGCCGCCTTCGGGCAGGATAAGGACAGACTTATCTCACAAAAGCCGTCATATTCTTCAAAAAACCTCGGATGAACACGGCAGATCTCACTTGTGTACTCTTCTCCAAGCTCAATATGAATATCGCAAAGCCCCGAAGAATTGAGAAAAGGACATCTGCCGTCAACAAGAGAAAAGCACTTATCCCCTTCACTGTCAGCTATAATACAGCTTCTTATTTTTTCGCCGAATAAGGAATCGGTATTCTTATATTTTTCATATGTTTCTTCATCAATTACTATTTCCCAGGCCTTACAGCAGCTGTCGGTACAAGCCCCTGCAAGACAGGTGAAATCTCCGTAATATGACGGATAGTATTTATTCATTGCTTTTCCTCCGTGAAGACGCTTTCAGGACGCCTTCGGAAAGTCCTTCTCCGGAAAAGCTTTTTCATCGGAGGGATAATATCATTTTGGTTTACCGCAAGAAAACGGATTCGCAGTACGCCGGTAACGACCGTTTTCGGTAAGTCCTCCGGGGAAAGCTTGCTTTTTGTTCACAGGGACATATGATCCTTGGTCTTTTCGGAAGGAATTTCCTATAATGCAAAAAAAGCGCCATGTAAAAAACACGGCGCAATAAATCAGATGGATATCTCCATTGCTGTATCATAAAGTGCGAGGTCGATAGACTTATGCATATTAAGAGCTTCTACAATTTCAAAATCAACGATCTTTTCCTTCTGCATAGCAACAACGCGGTTACCGATACCGTCAAGAAGAAGATGTGCTGCATATGAACCCATCTGGCTTCCGACAACTCTGTCCTTTACTGAGGGAGAGCCGCCTCTCTGAACGTGACCGAGAACGGTTGCTCTTGATTCAACACCGAGATTATGCTCAATGTACTTTGCAAGTGAAGATACACCGTTGATGCCCTGAGCTACAAGCTTATCATTTACACCCTCGGCAACAACGATAATGAAGTGACGCTTGCCTGTTTTCTGAGTTCTTCTCATTCTTTCAAGAATATCTCTTTCAATATCAAATTCAAGCTCGGGAATGAGAATAGCTGTAGCACCGACAGCAATACCTGCATTAAGAGCAAGGAAGCCTGCGCGTCTGCCCATAACCTCAACTACTGTGCAACGGTCGTGTGATTCACTTGTATCTCTGATCTTATCAACCATATCCATAATGGTATTAAGACAGGTATCATAGCCTATTGTATAGTCACAGCAAGCAATATCGTTGTCAATGGTTCCGGGAACACCTACGCAATTGATACCTCTTACGCTAAGGTCTCTTGCGCCCTTAAAGGAGCCGTCACCGCCGATAACAACAATACCCTCAATGCCGTTATCCTTACAGATCTTAATAGCCTCCTGCATACCTTCTTCTGTGCAGAATTTCCTGCTTCTTGCAGAGTGAAGGATAGTACCGCCGCGATGGATGATGTCGGAAACGCTTCTGATATTCATCTCATACATATCGCCTTCCATAAGTCCTGCATATCCTCTTCTGATACCGAGAACTTTTACACCGTTTTCACAGCCTGTTCTTACTACTGCTCTGATGGCAGCGTTCATACCGGGAGCATCTCCGCCGCTTGTCAAAACTGCAATTTTTTTCATTTATTTTTCCTCCTGAGAGATATTTATTAAATAAATCTGTTTACGGCACAAAGAAAAATCACAGCGTGCCGTATATATAAAATGTAATAAATATAATATATTCAAAACGGAAGATAATGTCAACCTTTATTTACTTTATCAGACAAAAAAGGCTGTTTTTATCTCAGGTCTCAGCCCTTTTTGTAAAGCCTTATATTCTCAGAACAACATTGCTTTCGCCGAGAAGCTTTTTAAGACCTGCTATCAGCTCGGGGTTATTTTCCGTTGTGATGCCCGTTGCAAAATCATACTTTTTCGTATCCTCAAAATACAGAATAAGAGGTAAACTGCCCTCAAATATCGAGCACATCTTCTTTGCACGGAAGGTGTCTGCACTCTCAACAGAGGATATACGAAGAAACAGTCCCTTATTTGACTTCTTCTGCGTATTATTACTGCTCTGAGAATCTGAGACAGCAGGGGCAGGCCTTTTTTCGGGCTGAGCCGTTTTTTCATAGGCAGTGTACGCACTCTGCTTCAGACGGTAATCAGCATCAGGGAGCTTATAATTCTGAAGATAAGCTTCATCATCAGGTATCTCGCTGAGAGGAACGACCTCCTCGCAAAGAAGCTTCGGTATTTCATCGTCTCTTAATGATACCTTACCTGTCAGAAGAACTATCTCATCCTCAATGAAGAACTGTCCGTAGCTGTCAAACTTTTTCGGAAAAACAAGGACCTCAACACTTCCGTAGACATCCTCCATAGTAAGAAATGCCATAGTGGTATCATTCTTTGTTATCTTCTTTCTTACCGTAGCAAGAATGCCGAGAAGCCTTACCTTGTCTCCATCCTTATAAGGAGAATCGGGCTCAGAAACGGAGGAAGCAACGATATCTGCAGTTTTTGCACTGCCGAGACTGTTTGCAAGTCTTACATGCTCGCTCATAGGATGGCCTGACATATAAAGACCTGTGGTCTCCTTTTCCATAGCAAGCTTCTGCTTCTGCGGAAATTCCTTCACATCGGGGGGAACGGGCTCAACTGCCTTTGCAAGCGCAGAGCCGAGATCAAACAAGCCTATCTGACCTTCTATCTTTCCCTTTTTATCATTTTCAAGGGATGTCAGTATCTCATCGATAAGCCGGAACATCTGATTACGGTTAAGACCGAAGCAATCGAGAGCACCGCTCTTTATGAGATTTTCAAGGGCTCTTCTGTTAAGCTCCTTGCCGTAGCAGCGCTTACAGAAGGTGTAATAGGATTCAAAGGGACCGTTAGCCTCCCTTTCGGAAATGATCTCCTTGATTATACCGCTGCCGAGATTCTTTATGGCAAGAAGACCGAAGCGGACATTATCACCGACAACGGTAAACTTCTCATCGGATTCATTTACACTTGGCGGTAATACCTTGAAGCCTAAGTTGGTCTGGCATTCATTTATGTAGCCTACGACCTTATCGGTATTATCAAGAACGGACGTAAGCATAGCCGCCATAAATTCCTGAGGATAATAGCAGCGAAGCCAGGCAGTCTGATAAGTAACAAGAGCATATGCCGCCGAATGTGATTTATTGAAGGCGTAGGATGCGAATGATGCCATATCGTCGAAGATGGCATTCGCCGCCTGCTCAGAGATACCTCTTTTAAGACAGCCGTCACATTTTGAGCCGCCGTCCGTTCCGTCAGAGCCGTAAAGGAAGAATTTTCTCTGCTGCTCAAGAACATCAGCCTGCTTCTTTGCAACTGCTCTTCGCACCATATCTGCGGCACCGAGAGAATATCCCGCAAGCTCACGGAATATCTGCATAACCTGCTCCTGATAAACTATAGTACCGTAGGTAACATCAAGAATAGGCTTAAGCTCGGGGGTATGGTATTTGATATGCTCGGGATCCTGTCTGTTTGCAAGATATGCGGGGATAAAGTCCATAGGACCGGGACGGTAAAGAGCGATAACAGCGATTATATCTTCAAGATTATGAGGCTGCATATTGATCATCAGAGATCTGATACCGCCGGATTCGCACTGGAACACGCCGAAGGTACCGCCTTCGCCCAGCATCTTATATACATTCTGATCGTCAACATCGATCTTCATAATATCAATGTCGGGATCTTTTTTTCTTATCATTTTAACGGCATCATCAATAACCGTAAGAGTACGAAGCCCGAGGAAGTCCATCTTAAGAAGTCCGAGCGCCTCTACCCATCCTTTATAATACTGTGTAACAACAGAGTTTCCGCTCTTGAACAGGGGCACATATTCATCAACCGGCTTATCGCAGATAACGACACCTGCCGCGTGCATACCCGTATTACGGGGCATACCTTCAATTTTTATAGATGTATCGATGACCTTTTTTACAAGAGCATTACCGTCATACATCTTTTTGAGCTCCTGATTTGACTGAAGAGCCTTTTCTATGGTCATTCCCAATTCCTGAGGGATCTCCTTCTGAATGGCAGTGCATTCGGCAACTGACATTCCGAGGACCTTGCCGACATCACGGACGGCTCCTCTTGCGGCAAGAGTACCGAAGGTGGCTATCTGCGAAACGTGGTCTGCTCCGTAGCGCCGTACAACATAGTCGATGACCTCCTGTCTTCTTTCATAACAGAAGTCGATATCGAAGTCGGGCATACTGACTCGCTCGGGATTCAAAAATCTTTCAAAAAGGAGAGAATAACGCATCGGATCTATATCCGTGATTCCGCAGGTGAATGCGGCGATACTGCCCGCACCGGAGCCTCGTCCCGGTCCGACGGGAATTCCGACGCTTTTTGCATAGTTGATATAATCCCATACTATAAGGAAATAGTCGATAAAGCCCATCTGATTTATAATGCCCAGCTCATAATTGAGTCTGTCCATATATTCCTGAGGGTAATTCTCGCCGTAGCATCTTACCATTCCCTTATAACAAAGGTCCGAGAAATATTCAAAGTGATCGCGGTTATCGGGCACTTCAAATATGGGAAGCTTGGTATTGCCGAATTCAAATTCCACGTGGCAGCGCTCGGCAATCTTATTTGTATTTGAAATTGCCTCGGGCACATCGGGGAAAAGAGCGAGCATCTCGTCTCCGGACTTTACATAAAACTCCTCTGTTTCAAAGCCCATTCCCGTATCTTCTTCGATTGTATGCTTGGTTGCGATACAGACAAGTATCTTTTGTATCTCAGCATCCTCTTTTGTTATGTAATGGGCGTCGTTTGTTGCAACAAGAGGAATATCCAGCTCTCTTGCAAGCTGAATTATCTTGGGATTTGAAAGCTGCTGATCCTTGATTCCGTGATCCTGTATCTCAAGGAAGTAATTATCCTTACCAAAAACTCCCTGATACCAGAGTGCGATCTCTCTTGCCTTTTCATAGTCACCGTTAAGAATTGCCTGGGGTATCTCACCTGCAAGGCAGGCTGAAAGACAGATAAGTCCCTCGTGATACTTCTCAAGAAGCTCCTTATCGACTCGGGGCTTTGTGTAAAAGCCTTCTGTCCAGGCAGCCGAGACCATTTTGATAAGATTCTGATATCCGGTCTGATTTTCCGCAAGAAGCACAAGATGGTATCTTTCATTATCAAGTCCGTGTACCTTATCAAATCTTGTTCTCTGCGCAACATATACCTCACAGCCGATGATACCGTTTATTCCTTCAGCCTTGCAGGCCTTATAAAAATCAACGGCACCGTACATTACACCGTGGTCGGTCATCGCAATACTGGTCATTCCAAGCTCTTTTACACGCTTGATAAGAGGCTTGATCCTGCAGGCACCGTCAAGGAGTGAATATTCAGTATGTATATGTAAGTGAGTAAATTCTGTCATTTTATTTTCCTTGTCCGTAATATGCGTTTTTGCCGTGCTTTCTCATATAATGCTTATTGAGAAGATATGAAGGAATAGCTACTATCTCAGGATTGAGACGAAGAGTCTTGAGAGCCATTTCAGCGACTATTTCAAGTGTACCTGCATTCTTTGCCGCATCCTTTGCCGATTTTCCCCATGTAAAAGGACCGTGAGAGCGTACAAGCACTGCAGGAACGGCATTTTCATCGATATTATTATCTCTGAAATGAGAGACGATAACATCTCCCGTGCTCTTTTCATATTCACCGTTTACTTCACTGTCGGTAAGCTCTCTTGCACAGGGGACCTCACCGAAGCAGAAATCCGCGTGAGTCGTGCCGAGAGCAGGAACGGGAATTCCGGCCTGAGCGAATGCAACGGCATTTATCGAATGAGAATGAACAACACCGCCGATATCGGGGAAATTACTGTATAAGACAGCGTGCGTTGCGGTATCGGAGGAGGGATTATACTCCCCCTCCACTTTATTTCCGTCAAAATCAACTATTACCATCATTTCGGGAGTAAGCTCTTCATACTCCACTCCCGAGGGCTTTATGGCGAAAACTCTTTTTTCTCTGTCGCATTCCGAGGCATTACCCCAGGTAAAGGGCGCAATACCTAATTTATAAAGCATCATATTGGCTTTGTAAGCCTTTTCTTTAATTTCTTTATACATATTATTTCAGCTTTCTGATAAGATTTCCAAGCTCAAGCTCCTTGACGAAGGAATTGATCTCGGTATCCTTATTAATATAAACAAATTCTATATCAAGTATTCTTGCAAAATCTCTCATCATTTCAGCGGTAACATCGTAGCTTAATACGGAGTGATGAGCGGCACCTGCATATATCCAGGCTTCTGCGGATGTTTTAAGGTCAGGCATAGGCTTCCATAAAACGGCAGATACGGGAAGATTGGGAGTATCGTTTACCTGCTCAACGCATTCAACATCGTTTACTATCATACGAAGTCCGTCACCCATATCAACAAGTGAAACAACGATAGCAGAGCCCGGCTTTGACTTGAATACAAGTCTTGCGGGATCCTCTCTGTCACCTATTCCGAGGGGGAATACTCTGATCTCAGGCTTTGTTGCGGCAATAGTGGGACAGACTTCAAGCATATGTGCGCCCATTATCATTTCATTGCCGGGCTCAAAGTGATATGTATAGTCCTCCATAAAGGCGGTACCGCCTGACATATCCGAAGTCATAGCCTTGAGTATTCTTGTCATAGCGGCAACCTTCCAGTCACCCTCTGCACCGAAGCCGTAGCCCTTTGCCATAAGATCCTGAGAAGCAAGACCGGGCAGCTGTCTGAGTCCCTGAAGATCCTCAAAGTTTGTATGGAAGGCTGTAAAACCTCTTTCATCCATAAACTTCTTTATTGCTATCTCTTCTCTTGCCTGATAACGGACAGCTTCAATATTATCCGTAGCGACAATATACTTTTCCTCATATTCCTTCATAAGAGCATCGATCTCAGCCTCAGTCACCTTTTCCGTATAGGCAATGATATCGCCCACACCGTAATGCTCTATCTCCCAACCGAGCTTCATCTGAGCTTCGACCTTGTCGCCGTCGGTAACTGCAACGCTTCTCATATTATCACTGATTCTGAGAACTCTCGTTCTGCGGCTTTCAAATACGCCTACAGCGGCTCTCATCCATACGGCAATTTCCTTTCTGAAGCCTTCATTTTCCCAATGACCTGCAATGACCTTTCTCTTTGCATTCATTCTGGCACCGATGTATCCGTGCTCACGGTCACCGTGGGCACTCTGATTAAGATTCATAAAATCCATATCGATGGTATTCCAGGGAATATCGCGGTTAAACTGAGTATTAAGATGAAGGTAGGGCTTCATCATCTTTGAGATGCCCGAGATCCACATCTTTGAGGGAGAGAAGGTATGCATCCATGTAATGATACCTGCACATTCGGGATCGTTATTTGCCTTTATAACAGCCTCTTCAATAGCCTTTGAGGTAGTGACACAGGGAAGGACAACAACGGTACAGGGAATAACGGGATCATTATTGAAGCCATCTGCCATAATTTTTGCGTGAGCGTCAACCTCTTTTAACGTCTCGTCTCCGTAAAGATGCTGTGAGCCTACTAAAAAGTAAAACTTATAATTTTTCATATACCTTCCTCCTTAAACTGATTTCTTGATTTCCTTAAGACGCTTCATAACATCGTTTGCGCCTCTGCCGAAGTAATCGTGAAGTATCTTATATTCTGCATAAAGCTTGTCATAAACCTTAACGGCATCGGGGTTGGGCGTATATTTTGTATCAAGAACCTTTCCGAGCTTTGAAGCGGCGGAGAAAACATCGTCATAGCCGCCGTTTTCCTTACCTGCGGCAACGCTTCCGAAAATAGCAGAGCCTAATGCACCGCCCTGATCGCTGCCTGCGATCTTGATGGGAAGGTTAAGAATATCGGAATAGATCTGCATCGTCATGGGATCTTTCTTTGCAATACCGCCTGCCGCATAGAATTCATTTACCTCAACGCCGTACTCACGGAAGGTCTCAATTATCATTCTTGTACCGTATGCGGTAGCCTCGATCAGAGCACGGTAGATCTCTTCAGGCTTTGTGAGAAGAGTCATACCGAGTATCATACCCGTAAGATCCACGTCTACAAGGCAGGAGCGGTTACCGTTCCACCAGTCGAGGGCAACAAGTCCGCTTTCGCCGGGCTTATACTTTTCAGCCTTTTCGCGAAGATATTTATGTATATTCATGCCCTTCTCCTTGGCATCCTCATAATAGGAAGCGGGAAGGCAGTTTTCGATAAACCACTGGAAATGATCGCCTACACAAGACTGTCCTGCTTCATAGCCGAAAAATCCGGGAAGAATACCGTCCTCAACGACACCGCACATACCCTTTACCTGCTTCTCCTCATTGCCGAGAAGCATATGACAGGTGGATGTGCCCATAATTGCAAGCATCTTTCCTGCTTCTGCAATACCTGCAGCAGGAACGAATACGTGAGCGTCGATAATGGCTGTTGCAATGGCTGTACCCGCATTAAGACCAAGCTTTTCAGCCATAGCCTCTGTCAGTTCGCCTGCCTTTGAACCCATAGGAGAAATATCCTCGGAAAGCTTTTCTTCAATTACATTTTCGAGTCTCGGATCAAGTGCCTTGAAGAAATCCTTTGAGGGATAACCTGTACGCTTGTTCCACATCTCCTTATAGCCTGCACAGCAGGAATTTCTGTTTTCCTTTCCGCAAAGCTGCCAGACTACCCAGTCGGCTGCCTCGATAAATGTATCAGCGGCATCATAAATTTCGGGAGCTTCATCAAGCACCTGCCAGATCTTGGGAATTGCCCATTCGGAGGATATCTTTCCGCCGTAGTTCTTAAGCCAGGGCTCGTTTCTCTCTTCGGCTATTGCATTGAGCTTATTTGCAAGATGCTGAGCAGCGTGATGCTTCCATAATTTTACATATGCGTGAGGTTCATCAGCGTATTCGGGGATAAAGCAAAGCGGAGTGCCGTCCTTTTTTGCGGGAAGAATGGTGCAGGCAGTAAAGTCAAGACCGATTCCGACAACATCATCCTTTGAAACGCCGCTTTCCTTCAATACTGCGGGAATGGTGTTATAAAGCACATCAAGATAATCCTGAGGATGCTGTAATGCCCAGTCAAAGCCTAATTTTTTGCCTGAGGGCAGACATTCCGACATAACGGAATGAGGATATTCAAAAACGGAGGATGCAAGCTCCTCGCCTGTTTCATTATTAACGATAAGTGCTCTGCCTGACAAGGTGCCGTAATCGACACCGATAGAATATTTTGCCATAACTTGTTTCCTCTCTTTATTTGTTTTTTTCGGGGTCCTTTGCTTTCACATATACAGTATTATATACGTGATATATTACAAATCCGGGATTTGAGCCCGGAGGCTTTTTCAGATTTCTGACCTTTGTATAGTCCACCTCAACCATACCTCTTTCACGAAGGGAAGAGAAATATGCGGCTGTCTCTGCCGCAAACTCCATATCACGGTCGGAGGGCTCTTTTCCCTCAAGAGATAATACACAGTGAGAGCCCGGTGCCTTCTGGGCATGAAACCAGATATCATTCTTCGATGCCTTCTTGAAGGAAAGCATATCATTCTGAAGATTATTGCGTCCGACAAAGACATTAAAGCCTGAAGGTGAAGTAAACTGAAGAAAAGGCAGGGAGGCATTTTTCTTATTCTTCGTTCCCGTTTTGCTTTTAAGAAAGCCTGCCGAGGAAAGCTCTGCTCTTATCTCCTGAAGCTCTCTTTCACCTGTTGCTCTTGAAAGCTCATCCTGAACGCTAAGAAGATACTGAAGATCGGCATTACCCTTTTCGATAAGCTCTGTAAGCATCTTTTTTGCAGTCTGAGCCTTTCTGTATTCCTTGAAATACCTCTGGGCATTCTGAGCGGGACTAAGATGCGGTAAGGCGGGGATCCTTACCGGCTTATAGTCATCGTAAAAATTGGGCACCTCATAAGATTCAACACCCTTGGGAAGTGAATATATGTTAGCATTTATAAGCTCGGCATATATTCTTTTAGTCTCCATATCCTCGCTTGCTTCAAGCTCCTCATTCTGAATGTTGAGCTTTTTTACCGTTCTTTCGATAAGGGAGCTTACTGTTCTGAAAAGATCCTCAGCCTTGCTTCTTGCCCTTATCAGTCTTTCCCGTTCAAAATAGAACATATCAAGAATATCGGAAAGGCTTTCGGTAAAATTCACCTTTGCGCTGTTATCGTAAAGAGTAAGGGGCATATAAGAAAAATCAAGATATTCCCCGTTTTCATCCGTCAGATAGCAAGGTCTTACATTGTTCTCTCTTACCGTTTCGGCAAGAGAGGCTATCTCAAAGGTAAGACGCTCAGTCATTATGGGCGAAAGCTCCCCTACACGGGGATCTCCGAGAGAAACTCTGTAAGAAAGCTCCTTTGATATCAGGGGGGAAATACCGCCGAGCGAGCTTAATATTGCCGATGAAAGGCTTTTTTCCTTCTGAAGCATTATTCGTCCGGTTATCTGCTCAGGCGTGCTTTCATTAAGAAGAAGCTTATCCTGTTCGGGAGGAAGCTTATAAGGCAGCTTCGGAAGTATCTCCCTGAAGGATGATTTTGAGGAATCGACTCTTTTAAGAGCGTCTATGATAACACCGTTCTCATCCAGCAAAATGCAGTTCGAATACTGAGCCATTATCTCAATAACAAGAGTTCTGTTTACTCTGTCACCGATATCATTGGTTGCATCAAGCTCTATCATCAGTATTCTGTCAAAGCCCACCTGCTTTATATCCTTTATCACAGCTCCTGAAAGCTGTTTTCTGAAAAGCATACAAAGCATGGGAGGAGTCATGGGGTTTTCGGGAGAAAATTCTGTGAAATTGATTCTCGGAGAATTTCCCGACACCGAAATAAAAAGCTTTTTTGCTTCTGTTCTCGTCCGCAGGCTTATAACAAGCTCATATTTTGAAGGAAGATATATTCTGTCTACCTTTGCACCGATCGCAAAATCTGCGATCTCATTTTTTAAAAAATTAAGAAAAATACCGTCAATAGCCATTTATTTCACCGCAGAAACGGGACTTTCGGGAATAAAAGCGTAAACTTTCAGGCCCGAAAAGCTGTTTCTGAGTCTTTCTGTAAGTTCTTTTACGGCACCGATCTCCGTTTCAAAGTGGCCTGCCGCAAAAACCGAGATGCCCTGCTCTTTTGCATCAAGCATCTTATGATAAGAAGCCTCACCCGTGATATATCCGTCACATCCGAGGCTCAGCGCTTCGGCGATGAAATCATCACCGCTGCCCGAGCATACGGCAACCCTTGTGACAGGTCTTTTGCTGTCACAGTATTTTACCGCACCGCCAAGGCATTTACTTATATGCTCCGCCAATTCAAAAGCGGAGTACTCCTTCTGAAATGTACCCACATTGAGAAAGCCCTCTGCTGTCTCACTGCTGCATTTTTCACTCCTGATACCGAGTGTCTTACATAATATGTCATTCACTCCGTCGGGAGCTTTATCAAAATTTGTGTGTGCAGATATAATTGAGATTCCCATAGACACAGCCTTATAGGCTAAAGAATCGGAAAGAAAGCTTCTTACCTCTCTGAAGATCACGGGATGATGGGAAATAATGAGATTACAGCCGTTTTCAGAAGCGGCCTTCAGCACATCCTCCGTGACATCAAGGCAAACGGTGATTCCCGTAACGACACAGGAGAGATCACCTACAAGAAGTCCCGAATTATCCCACTGAGCCTTCGTACAAAACGGAGCAAAGCCGTCAATATAATTATAAGCATCCAGAACCTTCACATCTGCACCTCTCTTCATAATAAGAATATATATCCCGAAGATACGGGAGCTTTTCGTTTGAAGCATCCGATTTTTCAAGAGCCTCAAGCTTTGTTTTTACTCTGTGAGCCTGTTTTTTCATAAATTCGGCTGAAAGCTCATCAGAAAAAGACAGTGTACCGAAATAAAAGTAGCCTGCAGGCCAGTCTTTTTTCTCGCCCGAATATTTCGCTCCGATACAGCAATATACCCTGCCCGCATCCTTAACACAACGCTCTTGGGTTATCAAAAAGCCGTTTTCGCAAAGATACTCTCTCACATCCTCAGAATGAGTCATCGGCTGTAAGACAAGATGCACTCCCTCATTTCTGATCCATGGAGCAGCTCTCAGTATATCACTCATAAGCGTGCCGCCCATTCCGCAGATCGTTATCTCCTCGGCTTCCTCAGGAGAGACCTCCTTAAGACCGTCCGATACTCTGAGGCTTATTTTGTCCTTAAGATCAAACTGCCTGAGAGTCTTTGCAGCATTTCCGAGAGGCTTCACACCGATATCGCAGGCAAGCACTCTCTCAGAAATACCGTTCATTACGAGATACGCGGGAAGATATGCGTGATCGGTGCCGATATCTACGGTTTTTCTGTTTTTTCTGACCATCAAGGCCGCACAGAGAAGTCTCGGTCCGATATTAAGCATCTTAGCCTATGCTCTGGAAATAGTTGTTAAGCTCTTCGATAAGCTCATCAACATCAACGCCGTGCACCATACAAGCCTGAGCTATAGACTCGTTTCTTGCTGAAGGACAGCCGAGGCAATGCATACCCATATTGAGGAAAAAGGGAGCTGTACCCTTATCTGCATCAAGAATGTCACCGATCTTTGTTGTTTTTGTTACTACCATTTTTAATTTCTCCTTTTTTTGTCAATTTTATCAGTCATCCTCAGAGAAGCTGTAAACCACCTGAGTGTTTGTCTGCGATACTATATATTTCGGTCTTCCCTTTGCTTCCGTATAAACACGGGCAAGGTATTCACCGATAATTCCCGTTACAAGAAGCAAAAGAAAAGCAATAAAGAACATTCCCGTAAGAACATAGGGGACGACCGCCGTATATTCGGGAGTGATAATATTTCTGATAACGGCATATATGAGTGAGCCGAAAGACATAACCGCACAAATAACGGCAAAGACAAAGCTCAGGCGAAGAGGTGTTACCGTAAAGCTGAGTATACCGTCAATCGCATACTTTGCAAGCTTCATTATAGACCATTTTGTTTCACCTGCGGCACGCTCTCTGTTAGTATGTCCTATCCATTTGACATTAAAGCCTACCCAGCTGAAAATGCCCTTGGAAAATCTGATGTTTTCAGGCATTGAGATAATAGCCTTTACAACATCCTTGCGCATTATTCTGAAATCCTGAGCGGATTCGGTTATCTTTGTCTCACTGACCTTATTTATGACCTTATAGAAGCTTTCGGAAAGGAAGCTCTTGAATTTAGCTTCACCCTCGCGGTCCTCTCTGTTGGCGGCGGCTACATCATAGCCCTCCTTATCAACGAATCTGAGCATTTCGGGGATGATATCGGGAGAATGCTGAAGATCCGCATCAAGAATACCGATAAAATCTGCCTTGACGGCATATTCCATACCTGCAAGCATTGCCGCCTCTTTTCCGAAGTTTCTCGAAAAAGAAATAAACTTCACCGCGTGATTACGGGAGGCAAGCTCCTTGAGAATTTTAAGAGTATCGTCACGGCTTCCGTCATCGACAAAAACAAGCTCTGTCATATATTCATCCCTGAGAGAATCTATAACCTTCATTGTTTCGTCATAAAACATGTTGAGCACATCTGCCTCATTGAAGCAGGGCACTACAAGCGCTACTGTTTTCATAATAATCCACCTTTTCCTTTATTTCAGCAGTCATCGAATTCATCGAGAAGGACCGCTTCCGCACATTTTATTCCGTCTACGGCGGCAGAAACTATACCGCCTGCATATCCCGCACCCTCACCGCAAGGGAATATTCCCTTTATGCTTGCCTGACGGCATTCGTCGCGTATTATTCTGACGGGAGATGAGCTTCTGCTCTCGGGAGCTGTCAGCACTGCATCTTTAAGTGCAAAGCCATTGAGCTTCTTATCAAATGCCGTTATCGCATCGGCTATTGAATCAGTAACAGCCGAGGGAAGCACCTTTCTTATATCATAGGGCTGAACACCCGTAGGACAGGTAGGTCTTACCGCACCGAATTTCTTTGACGGTCTGTTATTCATAAAGTCACCTACCGTCTGACCGGGAGCGGTGTAATCCCTTCCGCCTGCTTCAAATGCCCTTCTTTCGATCTGCCTCTGAATTCCGATACCTGCAAGAGGATGAGCTGATTCAAAATGCTCGGGCTCAATACCCACAAGAATTGCGGAATTTGCATTTTCACCGTCACGGGCAAGCTCACTCATACCGTTGACGACCACCATTTCCTCCTCGGAGGAGGCACAGACCACCGTACCGCCGGGGCACATACAGAAGGTATAAGCACCTCTGTTATGAAGGGAATGATTTGCAAGCTTATAATTTGCCGCGCCGAGACGGACATCATTCCATTTATCTCCGAACAGAGCTTTATTTATAAGCTCCTGCGGATGCTCAATTCTCACACCTACGGAAAAGGGCTTCTGCTCCATTCTTATTCCGTGGGAATAAAGCATTTCCACCGTATCTCTTGCAGAATGTCCGATGCAGAGAATAAGGCAGTCAGTCTCCGCTTCTCTGACCGAGCCGTTTTCATCACGGTAGCTTATTCCCTGAATATATCCGTTGGCTTTATAAATATCCGTAAGGCAGCAGCCGAAATGTATCTCACCGCCGAGACTTATTATCTCTTCTCTGATATTCTTTACCACCTGAACGAGCCTGTCCGTTCCGATATGGGGATGAGCCGAGTAAAGAATAGCCTCAGGCGCACCGAAACGGTGAAAGGTCTCCAGCACATAACGGCAACGGGGATCCTTTATGCCGGTAGTCAGCTTTCCGTCAGAAAATGTACCTGCTCCGCCCTCGCCGAACTGAACATTCGAGGAGGTATTCAGCTTTCTCGTATGCCAGAAGCCGTAAACATCCCTTGTTCTGGTGTCCACATCGTTTCCTCTTTCAAGAACAACGGGAGCAAGTCCCGCTCTTGCAAGTATCAGAGCCGCGAACATTCCCGCAGGACCGAAGCCTACTATCGTCGGTCTGAATGCAGACCGTCTGCGGTTTTCGGGCATCTCGTATTTATATTTTTCACAGGTATGCACCTTATTCTGAGGAAATCTCAGACTGATCGCCTCTTCATCGGCGTCCGTCTCCACATTGACGGAATATATCATCTTTATATTACTGCGTTTTCTTGAATCTATAGATTCTCTGGCAATTTCAAAGCTTTTTACACTTTCCGGAGATATTCCTATAACGGCACACGCCTGCTTTAATATCTCCTCTTTATCCGCCCCGAGGGGCACTGAAATCTCATTGATCCGAAGCACTTTTATTTCTCCCTGACAGCACTTATTCCCGCAAGCATACCCGAGGACCACGCCCACTGCAGGTTATAACCGCCGCAATCACCGTCTACATTAATTATTTCTCCGCAGGCATATGCTCCTCTGAGCATCTTCAGTTCAAGCGTATTTTCATCAATACCCTCAGTGGAAATACCGCCTGAGGTCACCTGAGCATCATTGAAGCCTTTTACGGAATTTATTTTGTATTTTTTTCCCTTTATCTGAGACACTATTTTATCGACCACGCCCTCATGAAGCATACCTATGCTTTTTGAGGGATTTACGGAGCAATCGGAAAGAATCGTCATTCCGAGTCTTTTAGGCATAAGTCCCGCAAGAAGAAGCTCACCGGGCATATCGGGATTTGATCGTATAAGTCTGAGAAGCTCCCGCTTCAGTTCAGCCTTTTCCATAGAAGGACAGCTGTCAACAGTTGCCGTGACTTCTCCCCTTTTTTCATAAAGCGCCCTTGCTGCAAAGCCTGAAACCTGCATTGAGGGGATTCCCGACAGGCCGTAATCCGTATACTGTATTTCTCCCGTATCCTCTGCAAGTATCCTTCCGAGACATCTGAGAGTAATTCTGCCCTGCGCTCTTATTCCCTTGAGAATCTTCGGAAAACTGTCGCATTGCATCGGCGTCAGCGCAGGAAGAAGCGGAGTTATCTCAATTCCGTATTTTTTGAGAAGCGAAAGCATATTACCGTCGCTTCCGTGAACGGGAGCCGCCTTTCCGCCTGCCGCAATTATCACCTTATCCGCATAATACACCGAATTCAGCAAAAATCCGCTGTCCTTTCTCCTGAACTCAGTGATCATTGTGTCTGTTATTTCTTCAATTCCGAGCCTTGCCGTCTCACATCTTAAAGCATCAAGCACGGAGGATGCCTGAAGCGACATGGGATATACCCTTCCCGCCGCATCGCTTTTCGGAAACACACCGACGGAATAAAAGAAAGCCTTTATATCAGCATTATTAAATCTTGTGTATACTTTTTCTGCAAAATCCGCATCACCGTGAAAATTATGCTTTTCCACGGAGTCATTTGTAAAATTGCATCTGCCGTTGCCTGTAGCAAGAAGCTTCTTTCCGACACGGCTGTTGGATTCATATATTGTTACCTTAACACTTCTGCCCTGCTTCTCTGCCTGCCTTACTGCGGATATTGCCGCAACAAGTCCTGAGGCACCGCCGCCGATAACGGCAAGTTTCAGGGCTTCGGACTTATTCGTCTTCATCATCACCATCGTCCGAAACTGCAATCTCCTTCAGAGCGGCAAATATATCTGCTTGCTTTCCGTAAACGCCTGCTATCCTGTACAAGGCAACAATACGACGCTCATCCTTTGAAAGTGCAGACATATCCTTTTCCTTGACAGCCCGCATAAGAGAAAGCTCACTGTCGGGACTGTGAAAGGTATCTTCTGATTTTTCTGCTCCGAGAAGCCACTCGATATCCACCTTAAAGATGCCTGCAAGAGCAAGTATATTTTCAAGAGAAGGATTTGACACACCAAGCTCATAATATGCATAGGTAGATCTGTCTACTCCGAGAAGATCAGCAATCTGCTGCTGAGTAAGCTTACATTCTTTCCGTGCCTGCTTCAGCCTTTCAGTAAGTAACATAATAAGTCCTCCGTAAAAAATAAATCCGGACAAACAGAATTGTCCGGATAAAGTATATCACTTTATAATAATAAATGCAAGGTTTTATATATAATAATTATTCCGAGAGACCGAGAAGTGTATTTATATCGGTGTCAAGCACCTGAGAGATCATAACAAGCTCATAATCGGGAACGCTCCTTACCTGTCCCTCAAGCTTTGAAAGCCCTGAGGCATTTATATCCATTCCCGCAAGCTGAAGCTGAGCAAGAAGATCCTTCTGCTTCATGCCCTTTTCCTTGCGTATCTTTTCAACTCTTGCACCGATAATATTCCTGTCGCCAAGCTCCTGCTTACGAATTCTCATATAATTTTCTCCATCATATTTTTTTGTAATTTTACCATACGGGAAGTGATGCGGTCAATAAAAGAATAAATTGTTTTCAAGTTTTTTAGATTAAATAGAGTTTTTTTGAGCAAAAAATTTTTTGATAAGACAATTGATAATAGCCTTTGTTTATGTTAAAATCTATTCAGAACCGTAAAGGAGAGCTGTTATGAATACTATTGGCATAAACAAATGCGATCTGCTTTTTGATTTTTATGAGCTGGCTCAGGCTAACGGATATCTTACAAACGGCATTGATGAGAGTATTGTCTGGTTTGATATGTTTTTCCGTCCCTCCACCGACATCGGCGGCTTTTGTATAATGGCGGGAATTCAGCAATTGACAGATTATATACGCCGTCTTTCCTTCTCCGAGGATGACCTTGTATTTCTGAAGGAAAAGGGACTTGACGACAGATTTCTCGATTATCTCAGGGATTTCAGGTTTTCCTGCGATATATGGGCTGTTCCCGAGGGTACTCCCGTATTTGCAAACGAGCCCGTAATAAAGGTAAGAGGTCCCGTTATCCAGGCTCAGCTGCTTGAAACGATAATCCTTCTTTCCGTAAACCATCAGTCTCTTATTGCCACAAAGGCAAACAGAGTCGTAAGATCTGCAGGCGGAAGAGCAATAATCGAATTCAGCTCAAGATATGCCCACGGCATCGGAGCTGCACTCAACGGTGCAAGAAGTGCTTATATCGGCGGCTGCTGTGCAACGACAAATATAAGTGCGGCAAAGCAGTACAATATTCCGCTCTTTGCCTCAATGAGCCATACCTGGGTGCAGATGTTCGATTCGGAATATGAGGCATTTTCTTCATTTGCAAGGCAATACCCCGATAACTGCATTCTTCTTATTGACACCTATGACACTATGGACAAGGGACTGCCCTCCGCGATAAAGGTATTTGACGAGATACTCACCCCCGCAGGAAAGCGTCCGAAGGGTGTTATGATCGAAAGCGGAGACCTTGCCTATCTTTCCAAAAAAATAAGGCGTGTGCTCAACGAAGCGGGCTATCCCGACTGCGATATATATGCAACCAATTCACTTGATGAATATATTATCAGGGATATGCTTCAGAACGGCGCAAGAATAGACAGCTTCCTTGTGGGTGAAAGGCTTATCGCATCCCCTCAGAACTCGGTAAACGCCGGCTGCTATAAGCTTTCAGCCGTTGAAAAGGACGGCTGTGCCATACCGAAGATAAAGATATCCGAAAATGTTTCAAAAATAACGACTCCCTGTCCCAAGCTTATATGGAGACTCTTTGACAATGAAACGGGAAAAGCCATAGCAGACGTACTTACCACAGAGGATGAGGATCTTTCCGATTGCAGGGAATATGAGCTTTTCGATCCCGATTATACATGGAAGAGAAAGACCGTAAGCGACTTTGTTGCAAGACAGCTTCTTGTTCCCGTATTCAGAAGCGGAGAGCTTGTTTATGATATTCCGCCCACGGAAAATATAAGAAACTACTGTGCAGAGCAGATAGATACTCTATGGGAAGAGGTCGTAAGATTTGAATATCCTCACAACTATTATGTTGACCTGTCGCAAAAGCTCTGGAGCATAAAGCAGTCACTCATTGACGAATGCTTCTCAAAATAACATATTTTTGTCATCACCGTCGAAGTCTTACCTGATATCCTCGACGGTGAAGCTTTTTTCAAGGGCAATATTCTCTTCACATAAAAACACTCCCTCGGTGAATACCTGATCACGGGTGCTGACGCTGATGCTTCTTTCGAGAACATCGGCGTTTTTGTATATTGCAAAGGCGGATTTTGAGAAATCACTGAAGGACAGCAGCAATGCCTGCTCTGTGGAAAGCTTAAGCTGCTTCTTTTCTAAAGAATATGAGGTACGGCGAACAAGACCTATCGGAAAGATAACATCCCTTGACTCAAAATAACGGCAGGAGTCCGTAAAGCAGTTATACTTGTCAAACCCGCCACTGAAGAGCTTTGCGCCGAAGATATAAAGAAAGTAATCATCTTTACATTTTTCAACGGTAAGGACCTGAGCTTCAAGCGGTGCCGAGGAGCTGACCGTGTTTTTTGTCCTGGCATAAATATCCGCCTCGGAGTTTACAAACCTTACACTCTCATCAGAAAGAGTAACAACTCCGCTCACAAGAAGATCTCCCTTTAACACGGGAGTGCCGGGCGGGATCTTCCCCTCTCCCGAAAATATATCTGCACGGATGATCTCACCGTCCTTTGAAGCTACAATATTGCTGTAGCTTTTGTCATCCGCCGTTTCACTTTCAGGCACCTTTTCCCTTATATCAACAAACAGCCGTGAGCCGGCATTAAATACGGATACCCATAAAACACCGTCGAGTTTTTCATAAAGCACATATTCAATGTCATCGCATTGCAGGGAAGAGACAAAAACTCCGTTTTTGACACCGCAGTCCCTCAGAATGCTCTCAACCGCCTCATCGGTTATAAGCTCATTGCCTGTTATTTCAACACTCCACAGCATCATCGAAAGAATATGTATTATCACTAAAAACAGTACTGCTCCGAGGGGCAGACCGTAACGCCTTCTGTATCTGAAAAATAAGAAAGGCAGACCGCTTCTTCCGATTATCCTTATATTCATTCCGCTTTTCTCTGCGGCCGTTCTTAATGCCTTAAGATTTTTTCTTTCAGTGCTTCCCGAAAATGTTTCGCCTTTATCCGAGAAATTGTAAAGAGAAACGCCCTCCCTGCGGCAGAAATCGATAAATCTGTCACCGAAGCCGCCGTCAGCCGAAAAATCTATTTTACCGTGTATCAAAAAATACATTTTTTCTTTAGTCATATTTTGCTCCTTACCGTCTGACAATACCGATATTCTCCACTGTTCCCGCAATTACGGTATCCTGCTTACTGAAGATCTTGATTTGTAAAGCTCTGCCCTTTACATTTATATAATAAGGCTTTGAAACAAGAAGCACCGTTTCATCTGAAAAATTCCCGATATCGGAGCATCCCTTAAGAGACAGCTCACCGTCGGAATTGAATTCAAGCAAAAAGCCGTCATCCGTTTCGAGACTGCTCTCCTTAAGAATACCGTTGATCCTTCCCACCGTATCCTTTACAGGCTGTATTTTCATTTTTACCATCTCCCGAAAGCTTCCTACAAAAAAACTTATGCTTTTTATGCATCAGTTAGTACAAAAACACATAATAATCTACTATGAAAAGCTGTAATCATAAATTTTACGGGTTATCCGTTCCGTTTTCAATAATATCAATTTTTTGCGTTCTGATAATTTCCTTTAATTCGAGAGAAATATCGGAGGGGATTACATCTGCAATAAATATGATATTAAATGTCACGGTTCCTGCCTTATTTCCCGTCTTTACTGTCTCATATTTTTTTCTGAATTCGGGACTTAAGGAAAGCACAAGACGGAAACTACATACTGTATTTTTCAGATCGTTCGGCTTGTCGGGCAATTGTATGGAGGCGGTGCTGTGCGGTCTTACGGGAGGATATAATATTTCTCTTAAAGCCGCAGTGAGGCTTTTTAATGATAAAAAAATATCCCGTGAGGAGGCACAGAGGCTTTCGTTGTTCTTTACCTGTCCGGGAATCTCTTTTTGCCTTAATATTGCAGGAATTGCCGTATATAACAGCCGTTTAACGGGACTTATTATTCTGATATCAAATATACTAAGCTCTGTCATCAGTGCCGCAGTTTTCAATCTTTTTAAGAAAAACACACCCTCTTATCTTCCCTTTAACGACAAAAAGTCCTTCTATTCAGCACTTATCAATGCAGTCAACTGCTCATCATCCGCAATTATTTCGGTAAGCTTCTGGATAATACTCTTTTCGGCGGTAAATTCCGTTGCAGTAAAGCTTATCAAGGCTCCCTTCATAACAGAGCTTCTGACACTCTCGGGGGAAGTTACTGCTTCTGTCTTTTATGCATCGAAGCATCACTCAATATATGTGCTTTCCTTTTTTCTTACCTTCGGTGGAATATGCATTTTTCTTCAGCAGCTGCCTGATCTCTATACCGTGGGCATACCCGCAATAAAATTTCTTTCGGTAAGGCTTATTCAATCCTTACTCAGCACGGTAATTCTGAAAATTTTCCTTACTTTTCTGCCTTTGGCGGAATTCACATCTGTTCCTGTTTACACATTCAAAGCCGCTTCAGGTACATTTTACGCGTCTCTTTCACTTTTTCTCTTATGTGCCGTTACAATGATGAGTAACAGATACAAAGAAAAGCACAGAATACGACAATATAAGAAAAGAATTTACAATAATAGAACTTGCGAACAAAAATAATATGTGATACACTGTTAAGCAAATAGAAACAAAAGAGTGAAAAAATATGAAACGAAAAATTATAGGAAATGTTGAGCCGAGATGCGAATACTGCAAGCACGGAAAATTATCAGCTGACAATGAAAGCATCCTTTGTCCCAAGCAGGGAGTTCTTTCAAAAGATTTCAGCTGTAAAAAATTCAGCTATGACGCACTGAAAAGAGTACCTCAGAAATCTTCTCCTGCATTACAGCAGTTTTCTCCTGAGGATTTTGAATTGTAAGAGGAAAATAAGATGTATAAAAAATTCAATCTCGGCATCGGTCTTGATAAAAACGGCAGAATAGCAGAAAATCTCACTGAGCTTGTAGGTAATACACCTATGTTAAAGCTCTCAGGCTTTTGCAAAAAGCACGGCATTGAGGCATCAATTATTGCAAAGCTTGAATACTTCAATCCCCTTTCAAGCGCAAAGGACCGTGTAGGACTTGCCCTTATTGAGGACGGAGAGAAAAAAGGATATATCAAAGAAAATACCGTAATTATAGAGCCCACAAGCGGAAACACCGGAGTTGGTCTTGCCTTCGCCTGCTCAATAAAGGGCTATGAGCTGATACTTACGATGCCCGAAAATATGAGCCGTGAAAGAATACTTCTTCTTCAGGCTCTCGGAGCAAAGGTAATTCTCACTCCGGCGTCTGACGGTATGGCAGGTGCTATAAAAAAGGCTCAGCAGCTGAAGGAAGAGACGGGAGATGCCTATATTCCCGATCAGTTTTCAAACCCCGCCAATGCAGAGATACACAGAAGAACAACAGGTCCTGAGATACTTCGCGATACATACGGTAAAATTGATTATTTTGTTGCAGGTGTCGGTACGGGCGGAACGATAACAGGCATAGGTGAAGTCCTTAAGGCATATAACAGTAATATAAAGATAATTGCGGTTGAGCCCTCATCATCCCCTGTTTTATCAGGTGGAGAAAAAGGACCTCACGGTATTATGGGGATAGGTGCAGGCTTTGTTCCCGAAATACTTAATACCTCGATCATCGACAGAATAATCAAGGTCACTGAAGAAGAGGCTTATACGGCTTCAAGGCAAGCGGCTGTTACAGACGGTCTTTTAGTCGGTATTTCCTCAGGCGCCGCCCTTCACGCGGCAAGAATAATTGCAGAAGAAAACAACAATAAGGATATACGCATAGCGGTGCTTTTACCCGATTCGGGAGAAAGATATCTTTCCACACCGCTGTTCGGTTAAAAATCAAGGATGTGTCACAGGATACATCCTGTTTTTTTCTTTACGGCAAGCTCCTTCCCTTAAAGAAAAAATTGTACACAGCACTCAAAAAAACCGCCATAAGGGCGGCAGGGACAAAAGAAAAACAACAAAAATATTCACTGCAAGGACGATATTATGCTTCTTAAATACGGTGATACAGGCTCTCTTACCGAGCTTCTTCAGCTTGCACTCAGCCGTGCAGGTTATTATACAGGAAATATTGACGGCATTTTCGCAGAAAAAACACTTTCAGCAGTAAGAGCCTTTCAACGGGCATTCTTCCTTAAGGAGGACGGCATCGCAGGAGAAAAAACCTTCGAAAAAGCAGCACGCTTTATAAAAGGCTATTACACAAGAGAAATAAAAAAAGGTGACACCTTATGGAATATAGCCATAATGACGGGAAGTACCCTTTCTTCGATTATTCGGGCAAATCCCGGTATTGATCCCGATAAGCTTACCGTGGGTGACAGAATCACAGTTCCCTTCCCCTTCGATATAGTCCCCACGGATATTTCTTATTCCTCATATCTTACCGGTCTTATCCTTGACGGTCTCACTGTGCGCTATCCCTTTATTTCACGCTTTTCTATCGGAAAAAGCGCTATGGGAAAGGAGCTTGAGGTAATAAGGCTCGGAACAGGCAAAGAGACACTTTTTGCAAACGCAGGCTTTCATTCTAACGAATGGCTGAATATCCCCTTGGTGCTGAAATTCGCGGAGGAATATCTTAAAGCCTTTTCTGAGGACACTGCCTTTTATTCTCTTGATGCCGCAGAGCTTTATTCTCAGACCTCTTTATTTATAGCCCCTCTTATCAATCCCGACGGTCTTGACCTTGTGACAGGAGCATTGACGAGCGGAGAATATTTTGAAAGAGCAAAGGCTATCTCCGAAAACTACCCCTTTGTCCCCTTCCCCGAGGGCTGGAAAGCAAACATCAACGGCACCGACCTTAATCTTCAGTTTCCCGCAGGCTGGGAAAGGGCAAGAGAAATAAAATTCAAGGAGGGCTTTACAGGGCCTTCGCCTATTGAATATGTAGGCACGGCTCCGCTTAGTGAGCCTGAAGCAAGGGCAGCGGCTGAATATACGGAGAATAACGATTTCAGCTTCATACTTGCATTTCATTCACAGGGCAGTATCATTTATTGGAAATACCTTGATCTTCTTCCACCCGACAGCCTGAGAATCGGAGAGCTTTTAAGTGAGGCTTCAGGCTATCCCCTTGAATTGACGCCTGAGAGCTCCTCATATGCAGGCTATAAGGATTGGTTTATCAGCAAATTCAACAAGCCGGGCTATACTGTAGAAACGGGCATAGGCAGAAATCCCCTGCCCCTGAGTCAGTTTGATGATATATATAAGGCAGGTGGTGCTCTTCTTGCCGAAGCACTAAGGATAGCATCAGAAAAACAGACACTGACCTGACAGTACATCTCAGAATAAGCTATGCTTTCCGTTAATAAGAAAATGGGATCGATTGACCTTACAAAGGCTGAAGCCGATGTAATGTAAAATACCGCAGGGAGCTTTCTCTGCGGTATTTTGTATGCCCGATGCGGCTTCAGGCGCAGAATTAACTAAAGATAAACAAACTGCTCTGACACATTTATTTTTCTTTTCGGTGAAGCATTTTCGCCCCTTGCATTTATTGACATTATTAATATTTTATGTTAGCATTATTACATATTTATTAAGGAGCCTTTCATTATGAATGAGCAGCTACCCGACAATTCTGCACCTCTGTCACAGCAAGGCCTTGACATTTCGCTTGTTGAAGCGCTGACACACAGCAAGAATTTAACAAACCCCCGTTTTTCGTTCTGCGGCTACGAGCATATTCTCATATCTCACTTCAGAAGCTCCGATGATTGCGGGATGCGCGTCTGTGAGCATTCTCATTCGGCATATGAGTTTATTATTCCACATAAGCCGATTCCGTATCTTACAAGCGAGGATGCTGTATATTTCGGCGATGTAGGATATATTTATCCCGTAAAGAGCGGAAGAAAGCACGGAATAAAATATCCGATAAATGATGTAAGCTACACATCGATTGCAATTGCAAAAGACTTTTTTGAGTCAGTTTTAGTCACAAAGGGAAATTGTGACGGCATATTCAACTGCATCATTCCCTGCTCTGACAGTCTTATCACTCTTATTGATATGTTCCGCCGCGAATATGCCAAAAAGGCGAATGCTGACATCACAAATAAGCTGGAGCCTCTTACAAGGCTTATCTGTGCTGAGCTTATTGACCTTGCACTGATGAACACCTCGGATGACAGAAAGGGGAAAACCCGATATCAGAAGGGCGTAAGGCTTGCAGCTGATTATATAAACGAAAATTTTGCAAGCAATATCACCCTTGAGGAATTAGCTGAGCTGTGCGGACTTTCAGTCAATTATTTTTCAATATGCTTCAAAAACACCTTCGGAGAGCCGCCTAAGGTCTATATTACCAAGATGAGACTTTCAAAAGCAAAGACGCTTCTTGAGTTTTCTTCTCTTTCAGTAAAGGAAATTGCAATCCTTTGCGGATTTAAGAAATTCAATTCCTTTTCCTGCTCATTCAAAAAATATGTCGGAGTAACACCCGGCGAATACAGACTCAGTGCTGTAAAATAAACCCGTATACAACAGATCAGTATAATTTCTGCAAGGAGTAGATTTTAATGGAAAAAATCACAGCGATAATTATGAGCTTACTTACAACACTTTCTTTGTTTTTCGGTACGGCAGGCAGTCCCGACTATAAAAAAGGAACAGGCCTTAAGGAAGCGGTTGATGCCGTTATCAACAAGGGCGCTATCCTGTCGACTGAATTCAAGGGCGATGTCAGTGAAGAAACCTGGAATGAAAATTCAGAATACAAGCTTGAGGACACCGTCGTTCTCACCAAAGAAAAGGACAAGGATTTTGTTATTCTCAACATAACGGACACTCATTTTGCCGATTATGACTACAGAGCCTTCACAGCCTTTGATGTTGAAGCAAAAATAAAGAGCCTTGTATCAGCGGTAAAGCCTGATCTTATTACCGTTTACGGTGATATCGTTTGCACGGATTCCACTTACTATGCAATAAGAAGAATCACCGATCTTTTCGAAGGCTTCGGTATCCCCTGGGCGCCTATGTTCGGGAATCACGACAATGAGGGCAACTGCGACAAGAATTTCCTCGCTGATGTTATGATGAGCGCCCCTAACTGTGTTATGAAAAAGGGCGATCCTTCTATGGGAGTGGGAAACTACATCATTAATATTGCAGAAAAGAACGATGACGGCACTCAGAATATCGTTGAATCCCTTATTATAATGGATTGCAGAGCAGATGACAGAAAAAAGCAGATCTCCTGGTTTACATGGGCTGCAAAGTCGATCAATAAACTGACAGACAGCTCTGCTGAGATCTCAATAGTAAGTCATATCCCCCTTGCCGAGTATCAGTATGCATATGATAAGGCTTGGGACACGGAAAACAGCTGCTGGAGAGAGGGCTTCAATGCCTACGGTGAATGCAATGAAAAGATCTGCTATGACAGTGCTTCTGACGGAACACCTGCACTTCAGGGACTCTTTGACGCAATGAAGGCTGTCGGAACCGCAAAATATTTCTTCTGCGGTCACGAGCATCTCAATAATTTCTCAATCGAATACGAAGGCATCAGACTCACCTACTGCCTTAAGGTGGGAATGGCATCAGGTGCAAACTTCAAATTCTCAGGCGGAACAGAGATCAGGATCGGAGAAAACGGAATTAAGGAAATAATGCACAAGACCGTAGCCTTCGGCCCCGTTATCACTCTTGAGGATATAAAGCTCTGACAATAAGTCTTATAAAGCTACAACAGTAAATAAAAAAACACAGGGTACAGCAAAGAAATAAAGCTGTACCCTTGATTATTTTTTATTATATAATAAAGCCTTTCGGAGCTGAAAATGCAGTTATCTTACTATATCAACAGACCTTCCTGTTTGTGCTGAAAGGTAGATAGCATCGAGGATTCTCATAAGCTCCACTCCGTCATCGGCAGTAGCAAGGCATTCTGCTTTTCCGTTTACTGCATCAACGAAGTTTTTGATCTCTTTCTTGAAATCTCTTCCGAAATCGAAATCGTTACTGCCGTGAGGAACGATGTCTGCAAGCTGATCATTGACCTCAGTATAAAGCTCAAAGGGACAAAGATTTAGTCCTGCCTTATCACCGAAGAAAATAATATCACCGCAGTTATTCTTTGTATTAAGATTAAAGGAAGCCTCCACCTGTAAAACAGCACCGTTGTCAAATCTGATCATTGCGGTAGCAAGATCCTCAACCGTAAATACGGGCTCTTCCACAACTGTTTCGCTGTGCCATTCAGTGCCTCTTATGTGACTTCTTGCACCAAGCTTATTGAAGGTGGCACCGAAAACGGTCACGGGCTTGGGACAGCCCATAATATATCTTGAAAGGTCGATAACATGAACACCGAGGTCAATAAGAGGACCGCCGCCTGAGAGGGACTTATCACCGAACCAGCCTCCGGGGAAGCCGCAGCGTCTGAGGTAGGATGCCTTTGCATAGTAGATGTCACCCACAAAGCCTTTTTTTATGTAATCTATCGCAGCAGCAGCGTCATTACCCTGGCGGCGTACAAAGCCTATCATAAGAAGCTTCCCGCTCTTTTCGGCAGCCTCCTTCATTTTAAGAGCTTCCTCTGTGTTCATTGCCATAGGCTTTTCGCAGAGAACATTACAGCCTGCGTTAAGAGCAGCTATTGTGCATTCAGCGTGTGCATTATTCCATGTACAGACGCTTACTATATCAAGCTGATGGTTTTTCAGCATATCATAGCAATTATCATAGCAATGAGGAATGCCGTATTTTTCGGCATAAGCCTTTGCCTTAGGGAAATTGATATCACAGCAGGCTACAAGCTCCACCTCGTCACAAAGAGCCTTATAACCGTCCATATGAGCATTGGCAATACCGCCGTTTCCTATAATTCCAACCTTAAGTGCCATTATTTTACTCCTTATCAATATAATTTATTAAGTATCTCTGTCAGGAAGGCAACTGCATTTTTAATATCCTGAAAACGGGTCGCACCTGCTTCTCTTTCTATTGTAAGAAATCCGTCATAGCCTACTTCCTTAAGAGCAGCAATATACTCGGGGAAGGGAACATTACCCTGACCTAAGGGATATTCCTGATAGTCTGTATCAGAAAGCTTCACGCCGTCCTTTGCGTGGGTATGCACGATATAATCCTTAAGAATATGCACTGCTTCAACGGGATCCTGGCCTGCACACATAACGAAGTTTGCGGGATCAAGATTTACCTTTGCACTTTTTGTATCTGCCTTTTCGAGAATTCCTCTGAGCTTTATTGCCATTTCGGGGCCCGTCTCCGTTGCAAAGGAAACACCTATCTTATCACCGTATTTTCCGAGACGCTCAATCGTATTTACTATATTATAATATTCCTCACTGTTCTCGTCATCGGGAACTCTGCCGATATGGGTAGTAATTACCTTAGTATCAAAATCAACAGCAAGATCCATCATTGACATAGTGCGGAGAATTCCCTCTTCATTCGTATCTTTTTCATTGAAAAGAAGACCGAAATCAGCGCAGAGAGCTGAAAACTCAAGTCCGTTAGCTCTTACAAAGCTGAGAATTTCCTTTCTGTCATCTTTTGAAAGATTTTCGGGCGCAAGCTCACCTCTTGTAACATAGGGCTGAAGTCCCTTGACACCCATATCACGGGCAAGAATTACCGCTTCCTTAAAGGGAACCTGAAAGGAATCCGGGATAACACCGATTTTCATCATAAATTTTTCCTCCTGCTAAATAGATTAATTATATTTTACATTGTTTATTTATATAAATCAATACAAAATACTTTATTGACAGAAATATATAGCGATGCTAAACTGAAAAGGAAGGGATGATAATATGAAAAAATATATTACGGTAAATGAGCTTAAGCACATTATAGAAGAGAGCTTAAAAAATTCAGATAAAAGCATCACTGTTGCTCTTGACGGACCAAGCGCATCGGGCAAAACAACGATTGCGGCTGAAATACAGGAGTATTTCGGGGCAAATCTTTTTCATGCAGATGATTTCTTCTTAAGACCGCACCAGAGAACAGAGGAAAGACTCGCTCTTCCGGGAGGAAATTTTGATAAAGAAAGATTCAGTGAAGAAATAATAAAAGGAATACTCTCGGAAAAGGATTTCACCTACCGCCCCTTTGACTGCAAGACCATGTCACTTTCAGACGCGAAAAACGTAAAAGCAAACAGACTCAATATAATTGAAGGCTCCTATTCCTGTCATCCCGATATAATAATGAACTATGATATCACTGTCTTTGTTACGGCAACAAAGGAAATCCGAAGAGAAAGAATACTTAAAAGAAACAAGGAAAACAGCGAAATGTTCTTTTCAAAATGGATTCCTCTTGAGGAAAGGTACTTTTCATTTTTCGGTACAAAAGACAAATGCTGCTATATCATAGAAAATCAGGCTTAACATAAAGACGCACGGAACATCTCACAAAGGCTTACACAGATGTAGTCCGGAATTACATATTTTATAATTTTTCACAAAAAAAATTAATGACAGCGCCAAAAACGCTGTCATTTTTTCTTTTCATAAATCTGCTCTGCCGTAAAGTAAAGAGCTTAACGTATACCTTCAAATCAAAGCTGCTTATTATTTCTTACAAAGCTCCTTCAGAAGTTTTGCTGCGGCAGGTGCCTCAAAGGCAAAATCAGACACAGCCGCCTCGACGGAGCATCTTTCACAGCTGCCATCACTTAGTGCGTCAATAAATGAGCCGTAATCAAATTCATCGGCAGAAAGCGGATATATTCTCTTCTTGCCGTCTTTTCCTATAGGATTTGATATATGGGCGTGAACTATTGAATCCTTTATCATACGGATATCCTCTGCAGTATCTCCGCACTGCTCCATATGAAAAAGATCTGCAAGGCAGCGGATATTATCCCTGTCAGCCATTGCCGCAAGAAGCACTCCCTCTTTAACCGTATTTATCATATTTGTTTCTGCCTTCTGTAAAGGCTCTGTCACAATAGTAATGCCGTATTTTTTGGCTTCCGGGGAAGCAATTTCACGCAGAAAATACGCCATCTGCTTTACTGCCCTTTCATAGGAAAAGCCTTCCTTGATGCTTCTTGCGCCCGAAGAGCCGAAAACGACTGTTTTAAGCCCCATTCTTGCGGAATTCTTCATTCCTCTTGCAACAAATTCCCTGAGTGCATCATAATCGACCTCATCGCCTGTTACCGGAAGAGAACTCGGAAGGAAGCAATTGGCGGCCTCTGCATAGATACCGTATTTCTTTTCTCTTTCTTCCCACTCCTGAAGCTGCTCCTCAGTTGCATTGGCAAACATCTGAAAGCCGCATTCAATATAATCAAATCCGCATTCAGAAGCAATTTTTACATTTTCCTCATTGTCAATACCGGTACATACACCAATTCTCATAGCTGATCCTCCAATTTGCCGAATTTGTTATCAAGATACTGTAAAAAAGCAAGAAGCAATCTGTCATTTCTGCCGTTGCCGTCCTTTTCCGAATATCCGTGCCAGGCGGCTGCTGCCCTTCTTTTAAGAGAATAGGCAACACATTGTCCCTTAGCGCCTGTTTTGAGAAAGATATCAGTATTCCTGAATGAAGTAGCAGCATAATCGTTTTCCATAGCTGCCTTAATATAATCATAAGAAATTATCTTTTTATTGTCAAGCATTCCTTTATTTGCCCATAAAAATCCCAGCTTTGCGTTATCGTCGCTTCTGGAATAAAGGCCTCCGCCGCCTATTGTGTGTCCCATAGGGCATAAGAGCATTCCCCATTGCTTAAAGCCCAGAGGCTTTGCTATTTTTTCACGGATGAATTCATAAGCATTCATTCCCGCAGCCTTTTCTATCACCCGTCCGAGAAGATAATAATCAGCATCGGTATACTTATACTCGCTTCCCGGAGCGGCTTCTATTTTCAGAGAAAACACATATTTCAGAAAATCCTCTCCGATAAGGGAGATATGCTCATCCTCGTCCACACCGTATGGGATATGAAGCAAACCCGTTTTATGCTGAAGTGCGTGTTCAACGGTTACATCATACCATCCCTTATCAATATTATCACCTGTTTCCTCTTTTGTAAAGAAGTCTGTGACTTTATCAGAAAGCTTAAGACTTCCGTTCGTAACAAGAATTCCTACGGCAGAGGAAATAAAGAATTTAGTCACGGAATGACCGTTATTGGCGAAATTACAGCTTTCATTGCGCCAGTACTCTATTCCGTCATCAGTAATCACTGCGGCATCATACATGGGATCTGTTTCCTTTTTTACCGCATCAAAAAACACATCTGACATATTAATACCCTCTTAAAAAAATGCGTAGACCTGTACGGCTCTACGCATTTTATGTCATTTCTTTTCCACCGCTTCAAGCCATTTAATTCTGCCGAATACCCTTCTTACTGCCTTATAGGACGGCTTTTCATTCTCCTTCGAGTCAACGAGGCCCCATTTTGTTTCGGTGGGACAATCCTCCTGGCCGCAGTAATAACACTTATCGGGATCCTTATAGCAATAAATATTACATCCGCAGATAAAGCCGTGGCTGTAGAGACGGCTTATGCAATCCTCAAAAAATCTTGCCTGTCCTTCGGGCGTATGGGGATAGCCGGGAATCTTTGTAAGACGGGGCAATTCACAATAGAAATGATTTACCATATCACTTCTGAAAAGAAAGCCGAAATATCTCGAAGGATCGTTCTGACAGCAATATTTTATATGATCCGAAAAATACTTCGGCATGCTTTCAACAAATTTTTCAATATTCCTCTGAGCCTCTTTTTCACTGTCTGCACCGTAGCGTTGAAGCATTGCTTTCTTCTCTGCCTTTGTTTTAGGTGCACCGCCGCTTAAATAACCGAATTCCTGAATAAGAACAGGCTTTCCCGTCATTGCCCAGAGATATCTGCAGAGTGCCTCAAATATCCATATAAATCCGGGCATATTGAAAAAGCAGCCCATATAAATATCGATTCCCACATAATCGCAGTATTTGACATAAGGCAGCAGCATTTCATTAAGCCCTGCCTCAGGCCCTGCACTGTTATAGCCGACAATGATATCGCCCTTATCCGGATACATTTCCTCAAGATTTACGGCAATAAATCTTGCCGCCTCCTTCAGAGTAAGCGGTATAGTAAAACGGGGAATTCCCATTTCATTTGTGATCTGAAAGCCCGATGCAAATCCTTGCATATCATTAATGAGGAATTTTGCTATCTCTCTGACCTTTTTTTCACCCTCGCAGGTTCTGATATCCGCACCGCAGTCAAAATATTCCTTCGGATAGGGAGTAACCGCCATGACCTTTATTCCGTTATCCTGAAATCTCTTGCATTTAGCCTTGAAGCCTTCATAAGACTTGGTTACGGTAACACCGTCTGACTCAAAGGGGAACGGGATATCGATCCTTACCCAACCGATATTTGCGCCCTTTATCTGCTCAAAATTTTCCGTAGGATGGCAGACGCCGCGGATAAATCCCGTTTTTTCACGAAAGCTCTCAGTTTCTTCAGACGAGCCTTTTATAAAATATGATTTTGCTAAATTTTTCGGCAGATGCTTCAGCGCTGAAGTTATCTGATCCTTTACAAACTGCTCCATATTTATACCTCAACAGTCTCCTCAAGATTTTCCATCATTTCGAGTATTTCCTCATTTACCGTCTGCTCTTTTGCAAGAAGAGCTCTTCTTTCGTTAAGAGCAATATACATCTTTTCTCTCTTTTCACCTACAAGATCATAGAAGAAATACGGAATGACCTTGATGATCCTCGGGAAAAGATTGATTCCTATAAAGAGGAAAAATACCTTCTGATACACAGTTTTGTTGCCCTGTGACCAGGGAAGCATATCAATAGTGGGATCATAGCCTGACCATTTGAAAAGATAGATGGTAAACCAGGCGTTTATGGGAGAGGTTATCTTCTGAATAAGATCGGTGAGAATATTGATGGTTCCGTCGGGACGTTCACCTGTCATATATTCGGTGTAGTCATTTATCTCTCTTGATATTTCTGCTTCAAATACATTAGCGGGACCGTTATTAATTCCGTTAAGTCCGTAGAATATAGCATAAACAAGCACCATTATCCATCTGTGCTCAACAAAGGGCAGACCGAAGGCAAGCATTCCGCCTGCGGCAATGATATCCCAGAGTCTTAAAGCAATAAGGGCATTTTTATTATTATCCTTGAATATTTTTCTGAATTTCGGAATAAGTGCGGCTGAAGGCATATCTACGGCATTATAAGGAAGATATGCAAGGAAGGACGGAATAGAGCCGCCGAATATCTCCTGCTGAGTAACAACATCCCATGAATATCCGCCGCTGCTCCACCAGGAGGTTGCAAAATTTGCAATAAAATTTCTGAGAGCATATTTATTCTTAAGCACATAGAACATTGTCTTTGTCAGGGGTGCGGGCTTTGGCTGAAGGGCAATTCTTTCCTGACAGCCGATTGCCATTGCAATGTTTCCTATAGCACCTACTGAGCAGGAAACGGTTGCAAGAGCGGCAAATACAACAGACATGGGAAGATTGATATAGCCCTTGTTATTAAGCTCCATAAGGGGCGGGAATATCGTATAGACACCCTGAGAAGCGATCTCTCCGATATAAGTCTGCAAAAGACCGACATTTATTCTGTCCTGAGGATTTGCTGTCTGAAGAGAAAGAAGATTTCCTCTGGGAATATTGTAAATAGTAGAGAATGTCTCCTGAATGAACAGCATCGTGAAAACAAAAATTATCTTTTTTGGATCATCACCTGCCGTATCACCGAGGAAAAGCGCTCCCGTGTACAAAAGGAAGGTGCTTGCAAAATAAGGAATTGCACCGAAAACTATGTAAGGTCTTGCCTTTCCCCAACGGGTACGCGTTCTGTCATAGACAGCGCCCATCAGAGGATTATTCAGCATATCGTAAATGCTTATAAGAGACAGTATAACGGTAACATATACCATATCTATCTTAAGCACATTTACAAAGTAGAGCGTTCTGTAAACATCTACGCCCTTAAGAAGCTTGGTTGCGAATTCACCGATAGCAGGCAAAAACATTTCCTTGGGGGATAATACTCCCGTATGGAACATTTTTATCGCAAGTCTGCTGTATTTTATCTTCTGCTCGTCTCTAAGGCCGGCAGCAGAATTATTCTCAGCGGTAAAAACACCCTGAACGAAATTCTTTACATTGTTATTATTTTCACTCATTCCACCGTCACCTCACAAGTAGATCTGTAATATCCGTCGTCGGAAAGAGCATAAACTGTTGTTTCTCCGCGGCCTACAGCCTTTACTGCTCCGTTTTCGTCAACCGTTGCGATGTCCTCGTTCTCACTGTACCACTTTACAGTCTTTACCGTGGCGTCCGAGGGAGATATCTTTGTTGAAAGAGCTGCCTCTTCGCCGACGCTGAGTTTCAGGGCTTTCTTTGACATTTTCATTGATTCCACGGGAACTCTTACATAAACCGTGCAGGAGTCCGAATATGTTTTTCCGAGATATTCGAATGTGGCAGTAATAACCGCCTCACCGGTATTTTTCGTTGTATGAATATAGCCTTCGCTGTCAACTGTTGCAACGCTTTCATCCGATGAGGTCCATGTGACCGTCATATCAAGAGGAGACTCGCAGGTAAGAGTTGCAAGAAGGTTATCACTGTTTTTAGGCTCTATAACAAGCTTTTCCTCGTTAAGAGAAAGTGAAGGCCAGGTAAAGGAGTAATTTCTGTTCTCCGTTACATTGAAGGATACCGTCTTATCCCCTATCTCCTCATACCTTCCCAAAAAGCTTACGGATGCAGAAACGCTCATTTCCTTGATGTATCCGAGAGAGGTTATTTCGTCTGTAAGTCTGTTTACCTTAAAAACAAGCTTATAGGTATTATATGTAACATCAACATTATTGATCTTAACAGCATCCTTAAATGCAGAGTCGGTAAGAAAAGAAAGCTCTTCATCCGTACGGACGGAAAAATGCTCCTTATTCTTTTCATAAGAGATTCCCGGAGCAGGCTCTGCCTTTATAAAGGTCATTGCAATCTCATATTCATTGCGGTATTTTTTGAAGTATTCTCTCTCTGAGCCGCAGGGCTCACATTTTTCTAAAGGCTCATCGCTTGTCTCACCGCAGGAGGGACAGGAATAGTAGATATATGAGCAGGTAAAATCCTGAGGTCTTAAAACACCGTAATCGGGAGTTTTCAGTAAGGTCTGAATATTCTCGCCGAAATTGGTGTGTGAAGGGATATCCTCGCTTTCCTCTACAGAGGAAATATGATCCTCAAAGCTGTCAAGGGCAAACAAAAGCGTCTGCATAAAGGTATCAGAGCCGTCTGTCTCAAGAGAATCAGAATCAATTGAGAACTTCACATCATAAGATACTGCGGGAGCGTCCTTAAGGGCCTTTTCAAGCACAGCATCAAGAAAATCTTTTGCTTCACCGAGGCTTTCGGGGGCCTTTGTAATTCCCTCTTTTATATCGTTAGGCGGAAATGTACCTTCCATTGAACGGACTCTTTCAAGACCTATCCAGAAGCCGCCTACAAAGAAGAATATCAGAATGGCACTGACCGCGGTGGTAAGAAGCTTCTGTTTATCAAACTTTTTTTCAGCCATCATTTATTCCTCCTTTTCGCTCTTTTTAAGAGATTCAAAGAAAGCAGCCTCTTCCTTTGCTATCTCTTCTTCTATCTTTCTTGTAGCTTCAGTCTCAACAACAGGCTGAGGAAGATCGTCAATATTTATTCTTCCTGCCTTTACTTCCTTGAATATTCTTACTCTTTCTTCAACCCCTTCATCATATACGGGATGAATGCCTTGCTTCCACAGCATAAGGTTTACGACAAAAACTGCCGCAAACATTATAACGGAAACGATAAGACCGAAGCCCATTTTTCCTGACAGAAGCATATCCGAGGAGCTGATAGAGGCAAAGGAGCCTATCATTACAAGGGACACAACCGAAAGCACTGCTCCCAGAAGAGCTGTTACTGCAGTAATTTTCTGCATATTCTTAATACTGATAAAGCCGAGAAGAGAAAACAGGAAACAGAATACTGCACAAAGAAGTGCAGCAACCACACAGATGAGAGCATTTCTCAATGCCGTAAATGCCGCTCCCGTCACTGCGGATGAGCACATTGAAAGAATATAGGAAAGAGTGCCGCCCATAACCGTATTTACAATTCCGAGAAGTCCGAAGCTTCCGTCAATTGAAACAAAGGGTGCGTTTACCGTAAAGCTTCCCGAGGGAATAAGCATAGATAATACGGGAAGCAGCATTACAATAAGCTTTGCCGTGACAAGCTTCGAGCCTGAGAATGAATATTTAAGATTTCTGAGCTTTACCTTCAGACCTGCCTGAGACAGCTCCGAATACTTAGCCTCGCGGATAAAGTTTTCTTCAAAATTATAAAAACGCATATTTACTCCGCACTTCGGACAAAACTGACTTATATCGAAGATACGCAGTTTATTTCCGCATTTTGGACATTTTGCCATAGCTTACGCCTCCTGAAAAAGTTATACTGGTCAATCACAAACAAGAATCAAGATGACCGGTGAAATTCGCAAATGATAATTTCGGAAGTCCGTCCTTTCTGAAAATTACCCTTGTGACACAGCAGTTATCCACCTGCCAGCAAAAGGATTCGGGAAGACTGATACCCAGTGCCGCTCTTATGAGAAATCCGAAATATGAGCCGTGAGAAACGACCATAAGATGATCGCCCGCTTCGGCAACGCTGTAAAAATAATCCATACAGCGCTTTGCACGCGCCGCCTTATCCTCGGTGCTTTCATCCCCTAAAAGAAGCTTACCTCCCGTGGGGGTGGGCTCTGAAGTGCAGGGCACTGCAAGAGGATAATCTCTTTTCAGTATCTCATGGTCTGTGCCCGCAATCGTCGTATCGACCTCCATAAGATCGGGGAGAAGGATAATTTCCTTTGAAAGCTTCTCTGCCGTCGGATATGCCGTCTGTACGGTTCTTATAAGGGTTCCTGCATATATTTTCGTGACGGTATCAGTGATTTTGCTTTCAGCAAGGCATCTTGCCTGAATAATTCCCTCGGGACTCAGCGGCGGATCATCCTTATGATACATATGCTCATAAGGCAAGCCCACATTCCCACGGGACTGAGCATGACGCACAAAGGAAATCATAAAATCTTTTTCGTATGCCATACTCCCCTCCTTTATCATCTGCTCATAATATGTTTATTCTATAATATCAAAAAAACAGCTCAATAACAAGAAGAAATATGCAAATTAATTAAAATAATTTAAGAAAAACAGAATTTTTTGTTGATAAAATAAAAAAATCGAATGCTTTTTTTCTGTTTCAGGTAGATTTTTACTTTGTTTTATTATATTATTGAATTATCATTTATAAGGGGGTCAGTGTATGGCTTTTATAAGGAACAGGAATGAAGAAAGAACAGGCTTTCAGTGCGGCGGTCCGTTACTGGAAAGCATTGACTGTCAGAGCGATTTCGTAATGGTTTACAGGCTTGATGAAACAACGCTTGAAAGAATAAAGCAGTTCAGGCAGGCCGGCTATGTCATCCAGTTTATGACGGGTATTGCCTGGGGCAGATATCAGGATTACCTTTACGGAGAATATGACGGAATAAACCATTGGGATGAGGCTCAGCAGGACCGCTTCGGAAATCTTATCCTTCACGGCAAGGATGTGCCGTATATGGTGCCGACGGTAGCTTTCTCAGACTATTTAAGCGCCAAGCTTCGTGCGGTGGTTGATGCAGGTGTTGAAGCTATACATGTTGAGGAGCCCGAATTCTGGGACAGAGGCGGTTATTCTCCCGCATTTAAGCGTGAATACGAGCTTTATTACAGAGAGCCGTGGAAGGCACCTCATGAAAGCGTTGATGCAAAATACAAATGCGGCAGGCTTAAAGCCTACCTTTACACAAGGACCATCGACAGACTTTCCTCCTCACTTAAGGAATATGCAAAAACTAAATACAACAAAGACCTGCGCTTTTATGTACCTACACACTCACTTATAAATTATACTCAGTGGAAGATAGTAAGCCCCGAGGGAAGGCTTGCAGACATCCCCGCTGTTGACGGCTGTATTGCTCAGGTATGGACAGGCACATCAAGAGAAAAGAACTGGTTTAACGGCGAATACAAGGAAAGGACCTTTGAGACCTCTTATCTTGAATATGGCGTTATGCAGGAGCTTACAAAGGGAACAGGCAAAAAGATGTGGTTTTTACACGATCCCATCGAGGATAATCCCATTTTTGACTGGACGGATTACAGAAAGAATTATCTGTGTACCGTTGCCGCCTCACTGCTTCATCCGAAGGTAAGCTCCTATGAGATATGCCCGTGGCCAAACAGAGTGTTTGAGGATAAATATCCTAAGGGATCTCCCGATGCTGAGCCTATACCTCAGGAATACGAGACTGTTCTCAATAACACCTTCCAGACATTAGGAACACTGGAAGAAGCAAAAGAGCCTTCATTCAGAGTGGGAATTCTTGTGGGAGACTGTGAGCTTTATCAGAGAGAATATCCGGACTCCTTCTTCTCTGAGGCGGTAAAGGAGGTCACGGGTACAGTCCTTAACGATGACGAAAAGCTTATTGACCGCTTCAGAACAGAGCTTTTTGAAGGCTCTGAGGATAAAAATCTTATGCTGAAGTTTCTTTCATCAAACGCCTTCCCTGCCTTCTTCTCCCTTGCTCTTCCTCTTCTTAAATACGGCATCCCCGTGCGTCCCGTGCTTCTTGATAATATGAGAAGATATGTAGGCTATCTTGATGACTATGATATGCTTATTATGAGCTACGAATATATGAAGCCGGATTATCCCGATATCAATAATTCCATTGCATCCTGGGTAAATGAAGGCGGACAGCTGATCTATATCGGAGACGGCAGCGATCCGTTTAATGATATAAGCTCCTGGTGGACGGGCAGATACAAAAATCCGGCAGAACATCTCTTCTCCTTATTGAATATCCCGGAAAACGAGGATAAGGCTGTTTTCAATTGTCAGAAAGGAACTGCGGCAATATGGAAGATCAATCCCTGCATTTTCTCTTATTCAAAGGAAAATGCCGATATGCTGAGAGATTTCTTCATTGAAACCGCAAAAAGAAAGGGTTATTCACCGGAATTTTCAAACCATCTTATTATTGAAAGAAAAAATTATATCATTGCCGCGGTTATGGATGAGAGCATCAATGATGAGCCTTTAGTTCTTTCGGGACTTTTTGCAGATATGTTCTCCCCCTGCTTTGATATCGTAACAGAGAAAATACTCTATCCCAATGACAAGGCAATGCTTTGCGATATCAGAAAGCTTCGTGATTTTGATATTGTCGGCACATCCGTCAGAATTGAATCTGCACAGCTTCAGGATAACACTGCAATTATACACTTCGTCGGTGCAAAAATGAGAAAGGCCGCAATAAGGATAAGACTTCCCTTTACTGCGAAAAAAGCACTTATCGACGGCGAGGAGGTCAGCATTTCTTATGATACCGGAAGCTCTACGGCACTTATAACCTTTGAAAATAAAACGGGCAGCCGAGAGCTTCTGATCAATTGAGGAAGAATTATGAAATATACTGATCATGTAAATGTTTTTCAGGGAAACGGCGAAATAGATCTGCCCTCTCCCAAGGGTATTGCAGCCAAGTGGTTTTTTATCAAGGCAGGCTGCGGAAATACAAATCCCGCTGCTGTCCTTCCCTTCGGTGCAATGAGTGTCGGTCCCTTTACGGGCGGCTATCCTACAGGCTACGGCGATCATCTGCCGAATTCCCATTCCCGTCCCGAGCATTTTCCCGAGGGAAAAAAGCTTATAGGCTTTTCACATCTTCATCAGAGCGGTACGGGAGCTATCGGATTTTATTATAATTACGCCGTTGTGACACCCGTATACGATACATCCGAATTCAGACGGGATTACAAAGATGAAAAAGCTTATCCCGGATATTACAGTCTGAAAACTGAGGATATTCTCTGTGAATTGACGGTAAATGAAAGAACTGCTCTTCACAGATATTCCTTCGGAAAAAACGGCGGAAGAGTAAAAATTGATTTTACAAATAACGGACTTTTAATACCCGGGCAGGAAAAAGCAAGGGTAAATGAGCTGAAAATACAAAAAGAGGACAGCTTTACAGTGACGGCAGAGGCTGTAATTGAAGGCATCAGACTTTATTTTGCGGCACGATGTAACAATGAGGTCTCAGTAACGGAAGACGAGGTCAGCTTTTCAGCTCCCGAGGACCGTATTTCCGAAATAAAGCTTTCAATCTCCTTTGACAGTCTGAAAGCGGCAATAAGAAATATTGAATCTGCCCTTTCATTTGATGAAACAAGAAAAGCGGCACTGAAAAAATGGGATGAAAAGCTTTCACTTATTAAGGCTTCCTTTGATGATGAAAGCCTTTATGAGATATTCTATTCGAATCTCTACCATTCTCTTATAAAGCCCTCCGATTGGTCGGGAGAAAGCTTCGTCTATGAAAAGTGCAAGCCCTTTATGACAGATTTTGCGACGCTCTGGGATATGTACAAAACTGCTCTGCCCCTTATTTTTATGACGGACAAAAAAGTCTCGGAAAATATCTGTGAAACACTTATGAGCCTCGGCGAAGCCCTCGGAAATATTCCCAACGGATTCGGAATTACGGATAAATTCAATGAGCACAGCTATCAGGCAAGAATGCTCGGTGCATATTCACTTATTACAGCATATGAATACGGCATAGATCTTGATGTCAGAAGAATGCTCAATGTCATAAGGACCGATATTTTTGCTGATAACAAAAGGGATTTTACCGTTGACGGAAGATGTGCATCGCATACATTTATGCTTGATATGGCTGATGCCTGCAGATTTACCGCAGATATAGCAAAGGATGTCGGAGATAATGAGCTTTATGAGCTTCTTATGCCTCTTGCCTCACAATGGAGAAAGGTCTATTCCGAAGAAACGGGACTTCTTCTTGATGACTCCGAATATTATGAGGGAACAAAATATAACTATTCCTTCAGACAGATGGCTGATATGAAGGAAAGAATTGAAATTGCAGGCGGAAAAGAAGCTTTTGTAAGGCTTCTTGATGATTTCTTCGGCTACGGCAAAGAGGATACTGTGCAGCCGACAGATCCTCATAACTACAAAATCGTCGAGGATGGCATGAAGCTCGGAAGATTTGAAGGCTTTAACAATGAATCCGACACGGAAGCACCGTTTTCATATATCTATGCCGACCGTCACGATAAGACCGCGGAAATTATCCGTGCAGGCATGAAATATATGTTCACCTCAGGCAGAGGAGGTATTCCCGGAAATAACGATTCGGGAGCACTCTCATCGTATTATGTATTGAATGCCTTGGGCATTTATCCCCTTGCGGGACAAAAGGTATTTCTCATAGGCTCACCCATATGCCGCTCGGCAAGCATCAGCCTTTCAAGCGGAAAAACTCTCAATATAGAGGTAAACGATAATTCGGAAGAAAGCATCTATGTTAAAAGAGTGATGTTCAACGGCAAGGAGATAAAAGACTTCAGAATTCCCGCTAATGACATAATGAACGGCGGAACACTTATATTCTTTATGTCGGACAAGCCGTAAAAAACAGGCATTTAGCCTACACAAGAAAACGGCTTCGCTGTACGCCTGCGGCGAAACGCTTTCGTATAGTCCATCGCCGAGGGAAGTTTACTTCACGTTCGGCGGGACATATAATCTTTTTACTTTATAGGAAGGAATTTCCTATAAAGTAAAAAAGCGTAAAAAAAGATCAGGAGCTCAGCATAAGCTGAAATCCTGATCTGTTTTTTTCTGAATGCTCTGTTCACCTGATAAGAGTGCTGTTATTTTACCTCTTCAAAATGAATTGCAAAGCTCTTGCCGTCCTGATCGGGATAATTATAAAGTGAGAAGCCTGCATTCATAAGAAGAGCACCTGAGTATACCTCATTGTCGGCATCGCACTTATAATACTTTTCGGGATCAAGTCCTTTAAGCTTTATAAAGAAGTTTCTTGCTTCCTTAAAGAACTTTATGACAACGGTGAACATTGCCTGAGACTTATCTTCGCTTACAAATTCCCAGGCCACTCTGTAGGGATCGTCCCAGGGATTGATAAGTCTGTATAAGTCACCATAGTGGATAAGATCATAATACTTATGATAGTCGGCGATCTGAGTCTTTATCTCTTCTCTTGCCTCCTCGCTTATCTTTGCAGGATCAAGCTCATATCCGAAGGAGCCCCACATTGCAACATTTCTCTTTGTCTCATAGCCTGAACGCCTTGATGCGGAAACATGGGCACCCTGAACGGATGCGGGATAGCAAAGAGAAGAGCCGAACTGAATATCAACTCTCGATAAAGCGTCCGTATTATCCGAGCACCATATCTGAGGTGAGAAATACATCATACCGGGATCATATCTTCCGCCGCCGCCCGAGCAGTTTTCAAGCAGAAGATGAGGATATGCCTTGAGAATTCTGTCCATCAATTCATAAGTACCGAGAATGAAGCGGTGGAAGAATTCACTTTGTCTTTCTGCAGGAAGAATTGCAGAGCCTGCTTCCGTGATATTACGGTTGAAGTCCCATTTTACATAGTCGATATCATTGTTTGCAAGGACCTCGCTCATCTTATTGAAGAGATAGTCTCTTACATCCTGTCTTGTCATATCAATAACATACTGATGTCTGCCTATGGAATTTTCACGGTTCGGCACATGGATATGCCAGTCGGGATGGGCTCTGAAGAGGTCTGAATCGGGAGAGATCATTTCAGGCTCGTACCAGATACCGAACTTAAGTCCAAGCCCCTTTATTCTTGAAATAAGACTGCCGATTCCGCCTCTGAGCTTATTTTCGTTTACCTCCCAGTCACCGAGAGCGCAGGTATCATCATTTCTCTTACCGAACCAGCCGTCATCCATAACAAGCATCTCAATGCCTGTTTCCTTAGCCCATTTTGCGATCTCGAAAAGCTTATCGTCATCAAAATCAAAATATGTACCTTCCCAGTTGTTTATGAGAAGAGGACGCTTTGCCTTTTTCCAGGGGCCTCTGACAAGGTTATTATTATAAAGCTTATGGAAGGTACGGCTCATTCCGCCGAGACCTTCATCGGAATAAACAAGAACTGCCTCAGGAGAATAGAATTCCTCTCCGGGATCGAGTTTCCAGGAGAAATCGGAGGGATCAATACCCATCATTACTCTTGAGGAATTATTGAAGTCCACCTCTATTTCACAAAGGTGATTGCAGGAATATACAAGATTGAAGCCGTAGGCATCGCCGTGATCCTCTGTTGCCCCGTGACGGAGAAGTGCCATAAATGGATTCTGCTGAGCTGAGGATGAGCCTCTTCTTGAGCCTATTCCCTGTCTTCCGTGAGAAAGAGGTCTCTTTTCGAAGTTTCTTTCGTTGTTATGTCTGCCGTAAAGGGTTATGAGATCAAAATCCATACCGTTCATATCAAGATTGAAGCTCATTACCTTTTCAATATTGAAGGGCTTATCAGAGGCATTCCTTACGATAACACTTCTTGTAAGAGCGGAATACTTCTCAAAAACGGTATAAAGAAGAATTGCCTCTGCTCCCGTAACAGCATCAGCTGTTGTTATTTCAAGTGTCTCGCATTCTCCCTCTTCGTTTTCGTAAAGTGCGGGAAGTCCCTTAAGCTGAGGCTTTCCCTTATATATCTTATGGGACTTATATCTCATATCGGTAGATGCATTTCCGTCTGCATTTCTTATCTGAAGAGACGATATTCTCATATCTGCACAGCCGTTACAGCCGATCTCAAAGGGCACTACATCAGCAGAAAATCTCCACTCGTCAATGTGAGGATTCGATGCGGAAAATGATGCATACATTCTGCGGCTTGAGAAATCCTTGAGATTGTAATCAGGAATCTTTGCACCGTAATAAAGGTGAACAAGGTAGTTCTCCTGATAGATCTCAAAGATATAGCTTGAATTAAGAGTATCAAGCTTGAATATCTTTTTTTCACTGTCAAAAATAATAGGCATAAGGCTTACCCCCATAAAAAAATTGTTTGCGGTTTTTTTATCCTGACCTTCGAATCAAAGAGTTTGGATATCAGTTTTTCCGTAAATTACTCACACTGACTGCAATTTACGGTTAAACAATAAAAGCCGTCATCGAAAAGAAGCACATAGGAAGTACCCTTTCCGGATGACGGCATTTTTTAATAAATTATGCGTTAGCTTCCTTCTCAGCGGCCTTCTTTGCTAAGGTTGAAGGTCTTTCGTTATAAGGAAGAAGGAACTCTGAAACATCCTTATACTTAACCTGAATATTCTTTTTCTTGTAGATGATGTTTACAACGATCATTACAACGAAGATAAGAACATTTACTATATAAGCAAGAGGATTAACTGAGCCTGTGAAAATCCCGGGGAGAGCTGCAGTAAGGTTGCTTATCATAAGATTGAAGCAGATTAATGCTGCGGTTGAAAGAACGATGCCTACTACGGGGAAAGCAATATTTCTCTGAATACCTCTCTTTGCAGCTGAAAGAGTAAGAAGGAAGAAGCCTACAAGAGTAAGAACTACCATAAGAACAAGGCAAACGAGAGAAACAGCCCAGAGGATCATTCCCGTTCCGACAAGCTCTGAACCGAAGAGCTTGAGAATAAGATCGATATCAAAACCGTTATCAATAATAAATGTAATTATCGATACAAGATTCACGCTTGCGCTCTTCTCAAGATAAGGAAGCGTATAATTTACTGTTCCCATGGGAAGAAGAGTTGCAACAATAGGAAGAAGTCCGAGCACAAGTCTTACTATTGAAATAGGATGACCGATAAGAGAGAACTTGAGTCTGTCAAACTTGGGCTGGCTCTTTGCGTGCTGTAATTCAGCAGCATCAGCCTCTTCACGGAGTCTGTCTTCAATACCGTAGTACATTACGTTTACACCGCACTTGGGACATTCGGGACGCCAATCCGTTATTTTGAGTTTATAATTACATTTAGGACAATATTCAGCCATAAATCTCACCTAACCTGACATATTTAATAGTTTAATTTTCCTTTAAATAATTTTATCACAATTCTCAGGATATTACAAGAATTAATTATTTTTCGTTAAATATGTCAATTATTCAAGCATTGTTTTGTCGATATTGACATTGTAAGGCTCTGAAAGAGCAAGAATCTGCTCTGATGTGATAAACTGCTTTTTACCGCCGCAGGACATAACCTTGATAAGTATCTCAGCGGCCTTTTCGATAGTATCCATAAGACCGAAGGCAACATCAAAATCCTCACCTGAACAGAAGATGCCGTGATGAGACCAGATAACAGCATCAAACTGCTTGATCTTCTCCCCTGTTGCTACTGCGATATCGGAGCTGCCGCATACCATCCAGGGCACAACGCCGATACCTGCAGGGAAAACGATGGGACATTCGGTGATCATTTCCCATATTTCTCTTGTAAATACCTTATCCTCAAGAGGAAGAAGGAAGGTAAGAGCGATGATATTAGCAGGATGTGCGTGCATAATTACACGGTGCTTTCCGTTTGTCTTTTCCTTTTTTATGGAGTGATTGAGAAGATGTGTGGGGAATTCACTTGTAGGCACGCCGCCTTCCTTAAGTCCCCAGACTATCTTATAATTCTCACCCTTATCGTCTATCTTTACGATACAAATATTGTTTTCGGGCTCATTTTTAATATTCATATAGAATTTTCCGCTGCCCGTAACGGTGAAATACTCACCTGCAAGGTTGCTTACAGTGATACCGATGGGACGCCAGTCTCCGTTATCGTTAAAAAGATGGCTGATGGCAGCAACCTCTTCATCCTTCATTCTGTAGGACATATTGCCGCCGTTTCTTTCATTCCAGCCCTTAAGCCATGACTGATTGCAGGTATCTGCAAACTTTGCAACAGCTTTGAGCTCAAGTACATTATTCATTTTCATTACTTCCTTTCAGTGAGTATGTTTTTTTCATATTCTTTTACTTTATAAAGCCAGGTTTCATTTGCTTCCACACCGGAAATTGCACAAAATTCATTCCAGACAGCGCTTACGGGATAGCTCTTTACCTCTTCGGACAAAACGAACATATCGGTAAATTCGCCCTTTGCCTGAAAATCTGCAAGAGCAGCGTGAGGAGTAAGAAGAGCATTAAGAAGGGACTTCTGCATATTTCTCATACCCATTACCCAAGCCGCAATTCTGTTGATGCTTGCATCGAAATAGTCAAGTCCGATAATTACCTTTTCGGGACCTGCAATAACTATCTCCTTTGCAATTTCCTTTATTTCATCCGTATATCCCACAACGTGGTCGGAGTCCCAACGGATGCCTCTTGTTACATGAAGAGCAACCTTATCGGAGAAGAGAAGCATTGCGGGGATCTTGTCTGCAACGCTTTCGGTAGGATGGTAGTGACCGTTGTCAAGAAGGCACATCACATTGTTCTTAGCGGCATAATTCATATAAAACTCGTGAGAGCCTACGGTATAGGATTCAACGCCTATTCCGAATACCTTTGACTCAACGCTGTCAACAAGATAAGCAGGATCGTATTTTACACTGAGTATCTCATCGAGAGCGTCCTTAAGTCTTTGTCTGGGGCTTGTTCTGTCGGCAGGAGTCTCCTTATAGCCGTCAGGGATCCAGATATTATTAAGACAGGGAGTACCGAGCTTTTCACCGATGTAAGCACCTATCTTTCTTATAGCCTTGCAATGATCTATCCAGAAGCGGCGGACACTCTCATCGGGATGAGAAAGAGTAAGACCGTCTGAAGCAAGAGGATGAGAGAAAAGAGTGGGATTGATATCGATTCCGAGACCTCTTTCCTTTGCAAAGGCTATCCACTTATCAAAGTGACGGGGCTCAAGCTTATCGCGTGATACGATACCGTCGGAATAATCAGCATAGGTTGCGTGAAGGTTTATTCTGTGCTTTCCGGGAATAAGGGAAAGGGCAACATCGATATCAGCCATAAGCTCCTCCATATTGCGTGCCTTTCCGGGATAGTTACCCGTTGTCTGAATACCGCCCGAAAGCTCGCCTGAGGACTCAAAGCCTCCTACGTCGTCACCCTGCCAGCAATGCATTGACAGAGATATTTCGGAAAGCTTCTTTATTGCTTCATCGGTATCTATGCCGATTGCGGCATATACCTTTTTTGCTTCTTCATATACTAAAGACATATCTGCACCTCTTATTTCTTAAGCTCAATTGCCTTCTTAGCCTTTGCGGCAATTCCTGCAGCATTGAGACCGAATATTTCAAGAAGCTCGAGAGCGGGACCGGACTTTCCGAATACATCCTCAACACCTACTCTTGTAACGGGTACGGGACAGTTTTCTGCAACGACCTCTGCTACTGCAGAGCCGAGACCGCCTATTATGTTATGCTCCTCAGCAGTTACGATACAGCCTGTTTTCTTTGCGGCATCAATGATGATATCCTTATCTATAGGCTTGATGGTAGCCATATTGATAAGAGCGGCGGAAATGCCCTCACTCTTAAGAAGCTCAACAGCCTGAATAGCACGCTCAACCATAAGACCTGTTGCAATGATAGTAACATCTGTGCCTTCATTGAGATAAACGCCCTTGCCTATCTCAAACTTATAATTTTCATCAAACACTCTCGGAACTGCAAGTCTGCCGAAGCGCATATAAACGGGACCGTCAAGCCTGGCGGCGGCAAGCACTGCAAGACGGGTTTCAACATCGTCTGCAGGATTAAGGATAGTCATTCCGGGGATAGTTCTCATAAGAGCGATATCCTCACAGCACTGATGGCTTGCACCGTCCTCACCGACGGAGATACCTGCGTGAGTTGCACCGATCTTTACATTTATATGAGGATAGCCAATGGTGTTTCTTATCTGTTCAAAGGCTCTTCCTGCGGCAAACATTGCAAAGGAGCTTGCAAAAACGGTATATCCGGATGCTGCAAGACCTGCGGCGATGCCCATCATATTTCCCTCTGCTATTCCGCAGTCATAGAACTTTTCGGGGAATGCCTTTTTGAACATTCCTGTCTTTGTTGCTGCTGCAAGGTCAGCATCAAGCACTATAAGCTTATCATTCTTTTCACCAAGCTCACAAAGAGCCTTACCGTAAGCGTCTCTTGTAGCGGTCTTAATTATATCAGCCATTATTTTATCCTCCCTTATTTCTTTAACTCTTCTTCTGCGGCATTAAGCTCCGCCATTGCTACAGCATACTGCTCTGCATTGGGGGCACTGCCGTGCCAGGATACCTGATTTTCCATAAAGGAAACACCCTTGCCCTTGACGGTCTTCATAATGATGGCAGTGGGCTTGTCCTCGCATGCCTTTGCCTCTTCTATTGCTTTTTCGATCTCATCGAAGCAATGACCGCAGATCTCAATTACATTGAAGCCGAAGGCGGCAAACTTTTCGGGGATGGGATAAGGAGAATTGACCTCTTCAACGGTGCCGTCGATCTGAAGATCGTTATTGTCAACGATAACGGTAAGAGCGCTGAGCTTCTTTGCAGCTGCAAACATACAAGCCTCCCATACCTGACCTTCCTCTATTTCACCGTCGCCTAAGATCGCATAAACATTATAGGGGTTGCCCTCGATTTTTGATGCAAGAGCAAAGCCGCAAGCTGCGGAGATGCCCTGACCTAATGAGCCTGTGCTCATATCAACGCCGGGTACATAGTTCATATTGGGATGTCCCTGAAGATATGAATCTGATTTTCTGAGAGTCTTAAGATCCTCGACGGGGAAAAAGCCTCTTTCTGCAAGCACTGCATAAAGAGCAGGAGCGGCGTGTCCCTTTGAGAGAACAAGTCTGTCTCTCTTTTCCCACTTGGGATTTGCGGTATCGATCTTCATCTCCTTGAAATAAAGATATGTAAGAATGTCAGCTATAGAAAGTGAGCCTCCGGGATGACCGCTCTTTGCGTTGAAGGTTCCTTCAATAATGCCCTTTCTGACATTTACTGCTTTAAGCTTAAGCTGTTTCTTTTCAGTTAATTCCATTTGTCAAAGCACTCCTTTTATTTATTGATTTTGTTTAATACTTTATTAAAATAATCGGGCAAAGGCGCCGAAAATTCCATATATTCTTTGGTGGCGGGGTGTATGAAGCCTATAACTGCGGCGTGAAGGCACTGCCCCTCAAGTCCGAGAGAATTTTTCTGACTTCCGTAGACCGCGTCACCTGCAACGGGATGTCCGAGATAAGCTGTATGCACTCTTATCTGATGCGTCCGTCCCGTCTCTAAAACAAACCTGCAGTAATCGTAGCCGGGGTAACGGCAAAGCACCTCATAATGAGTTATTGCCTCTCTGGGATTTATTCCGTTTACTGCCTGCTTTTTTCTGTCATTACGGCTTCTGCCGAGCGGAGCATTTACCGTTCCCTTGTCTGAGGGCATTGCCCCTACCACCACGGCACGGTATTCCCTTCTGAAGCTGTGCTCCTTTATCTGCTGTGCAAGAAATGCGTGTGAGGCGTCATTTTTTGCAACTATCAGAAGACCGCTTGTGTCCTTATCGATCCTGTGAACGATACCCGGTCTTATAACACCGTTTATAGAGGACAGCCGTCCCTTGCAATGAAACAAAAGAGCATTTACAAGAGTCTTATCGGGATTGCCGGGAGCAGGATGCACCACCATACCCTTAGGCTTATTCACCACAAGAAGCTCATCATCCTCATAAACTATTTCAACAGGAATATCCTGAGCAACGGCCTTCAGCTCAACGGGATCGGGGATGATAACGGTTATATCGTCTCCCGCTTTTACCTTTACGCTTTTTACGGCTGTTTTTCCGTTCAGTGTCACGGCACCCTCAGAAAGAAGCTTCTGCACCGAGCTTCTTGAAAGCTCCTCAAGCTCATCGGAGATGACCTTATCAAGCCGTTCACCGCTCATATCATCTCTTACTGAAAGACCTATCTCATTCACCTTTTGTTCCCTCTGAAGCCTTTATCTTTTCTTTTTTGCTCTCCGTCACTATCTCATATATAAGGTAAATAATAAGGGAGAACGCACCGCATGTCACAAGGCAATCGGCAAAGTTATAAACGGGAAACTCAACAAAGAGCGTCTTTATGTAATCCACCACAAAGCCTCTCATTATTCTGTCTGCCATATTTGCCGCACCGCCTGCAAGAATGACGGGGATGCATATATCGTATGCAAGAGGTCTTTTGAAGGGAGAAGCAAGATATATAAGACCTATTGCAATGACTATTCCCGTAAAAACGGAAAGCATCTGAGGATTGCCGTCAAACATACTCCAAGCCATACCTGTGTTTTGTACATAGGTCCAGCCGAAGAGTCCTTCTATAAAGGGCACATCCTCATACAGTGCGATATTGTCAACCACTATCCTTTTTATAAAAAGGTCCAGAAGTATCAGCACCGCTATTCCAAGATACTGAAGAATAACCGTAATAATTTTTTTCTTTGTATATCTTTTCAATTGAAATCCTCCGAAGAAAAGAAGTGACGGAATTACTTTCTTCTCTTTCCTTTTCTTTTACCCTTTGAGATAAAGGGCTTTTCTTTCTTTTCGGGCTCCTCGGGATCCTCAAAGGCAGAGAAATCTATATTAAAGCCGTCAACCTTTCTTACGGGAAGCTCCTCTGAAGGCTCATCTGCAGCGGCATTTTCCTCTGTAGCAGCTTGTGCCTGCTCTTCATTACCGCCTTCATCCGAAATATCACCGAAATCGTCAAAGCCGTCATCAAAGCCTGCAAATGCATCAAAATCTATATCGATATCGGCCTTATCTGTACCGGCACTGCTGTCAATATCAGCCGTTTCATTGGAAACCACATCATTGATAGCATCTCTGATATTATCTGCTATTGCTGAGAAATCATCGGTAGAATAGTCGATTCCGGCAGTAAATGCGGCAGTCTCAGACTTAGGAGCATTCTCCTCCTCTTCCTGAGGCTCTTCACTAAGGGAAACCTCGGAGAAATCAGAGATCTTGTCGTGCTCATCAACAAATGCGTCAGCATTGAAGTCCTCTGCAGCCGAGACACCGCTGAAGATCGCTTCTATCTGCTCAACAGCCTTTGAAGGAGCCTTGTCGGCTGAGCTGTCAGAGACGGAGCTTACCGTAATATTATCGGCAGAGGTCTCTCTTTCTCTGTATAAGCCGTATACTGAGAGCATCTTTATTACATCAACATCCTGAGCGATAGGCTCAAGATAGGCATCAACATTTATCTGGAATACATCGTCATTATCCTCAAATGCGGGAAGCACTGCAAGAGCGGATTTCTGAGCGGCAAGCATCTCCTCACTTGCCTTTACCTGCTTTTCAAGGCTTTCTCTGAGCTGTACGGACTGACTTTGTACTATATGGTAATTCTTTTCAACGGTAGTGATAAGATCAACAAGCTTTACCTTGAGGTTTGTTGCAAGAGATGTCATTCTCTCGCATTCGTGCTTTGCACCGCTGAGCATCTCAGCAGCTTTCTTTGCTGCCTCATCCATCATATCGCTTGCATTCTTATCTGCGGCGGCTACCTTATTCTTAACCTCCTCCATTGCACCTGAAAGCATTGCTTCGCTTTCGGCCTTTGCAGAGGAAAGTATTTTTTCTACTGTGATATCAGTCTCGGAAAGAGCATTCTTTACAGCATTTTCGGCATCGGCAACAATACCCTGTGCCTGAAGCTTTGCTGCATTAAGAAGCTCCTGAGCCTGCATACGGGTCTCATTATGTATATTTTCGCTGAGAGCCTTTGCCTCGGACAGCATCTTTTCTGCATTTTCCTTGGCTTCGCCAATTTCCCTTGCGGCGGACTCTCTGATAGAGGCTACCTCCTCCTCAGCGCGTGTCTTTGCCTCTTCAATATAAATGAAGGAGTTATGACTGCTTACGCGGTTAAGCTCATCAGCCTGCTTTCTTGCTTCCTCCACCATCTGCACGGCTCTTGTCTCTGCTTCATCAATAAGCTGAGTGGATGTGCTCTTTGCTTTTTCGAGGCTTTCCTTTGCCTGAAGAATACTCTGCTGAGACTCCTCGTTTGCTGAAGCTAAAATGCTTGCGGCATCTGTCTTTGCGCTTTCGAGAATTTCAGAGGAATATTTTTCTGCGGCGGCGGATAACTCATCTGCCTTAAGCTGTGCCTCAGAGATGGTATTGGCTGCCTTCGTTGATGCATTTTCATAAATAGCATCTGCCTGAGAAGCGGCAGAAGCAAGAATCTCACTTGACTGAGTGTTTGCATCCTGAAGAAGCGTATCTGCCTCTTCCTTTGCAGCAAGCATATATCCGTCAGCGGCTGCCTTGGCATTTTCTATAGTTTCTCCTGCCTCAGCTCTTACAGAAGCCAGAGTTTCTTCCGCCTCGGCTCTTGCAGAAGCCAGTGTCTCTTCTGCCTCAGCACGAGCAGAGGAAAGCGTGCTTTCAGCTCTGGTCTTTGCCTCCTCAAGAATTGCGGCTGCCTTTTCGTCACAGTCACCGAGAAGCTCGTTTACACTTGCCTCTACCTCGGCACTGACGGAAGCGGCAGACTCTCTTGCGGCAGAGAGATAGCCGTCAGCCATAACCTTTGCAGACTGGATGATGCTTGTATATTCTGCCTCAGCAGCTGCGGTAATTCTTTCAGCCTTTACCTGAGACTCCTCAATTATACCGTCGCCCTTCTTCATGACCTCGCTTACAGCCTTTTCGGCATCCACTATCATAGCATCTGCCTGAGACTGTGCCGTGGCGATGATCATATCGGCACTCTTCTGAGCATTAAGAAGAACATCTCTTAATACATTTTCGTCCTTTCTGTATTCATCAAGCTTTGCGGCAAGGACGCTGAGCTTTCTGATAAGGTTTGCATTTTCCTCAAATATAAGCTCATAATCACCTATAAGTGCAGAAAGTATCTTATCTACCTCTTCAGGTGAATAAAAACCGTTTTCAAGTTTTTTAAGTTCTGTCTGTTTAAGCTGTGCAGGGGTGAGCATAACAATTCGCTTCCTTTCCTCTTATCAGTTACCTTAACAAAATTTTATCAAACAAAGAACATTCCGTTATTTTCAAGCTCGTCAAGCAGATCGCCCATCACATCAACATTATAGGGAGTGATGATATAGGTATTATTTGCTATCTTCTTGAGCTTTCCGCCGTTTGCATAAGCAACGCCGCTGAGGAAGCACAGAAGTCTTGCTGCTTCATCCTTTGCAGTGCATTCAAGATTGAGAACCACCGTTCTCTTATCAAGAAGCTCATCTGCAATTCCCGTTGCCTCTTCAAATCTTTCAGGCTTCTTAAGAACCACCTGAAGCTTTGCTGTGGTATGTATATCAACAACCTTTGTGCCTGAGGGGGCGGCAGGTCTTCTTTCCTGAGTGCGTGAAGCTCTTTCTCTGTCGGGTGCGGGATCATACTCCATATCGCCGTCATCCACCTCATCAAAATAGCCCTCATCAATATTAAGCATTTTCTTTAATTTATCGCCGATTCCCATTTTGTAAAACTTCCTTTCATATATAATAAGATATTTTATACTGATTAATATTGTCTTTCGCCGAAGAGAGCGCTTCCGACTCTTACGAGAGTTGAGCCCTCAAGCACGGCGGGCACGAAGTCCGAGGACATTCCCATGGATAAAACGGTGATCTCCTCTTTATTGTAAAGCTTTGAGCGCATATCCTCAAAAAGCCGTCTCGTTTGCTCAAAATATTTTCTGACAGCACCTTCACTGTCACATACGGGAGGAATACACATAAGTCCTCTGAGCCGTATTCCGGGAAGCTCGGTTATTTCCGAAGACAGCTCAAAAAGATCATCGGGTGAAATACCGCTTTTGGAGTCCTCACCGCCGATGTTGACCTCAAGCAGGCAATCCATGGTAAGCTCATTCATCACAGCCTGCCTTGATATCTCCTTTGCAAGCGATACACTGTCCACGGACTGTATCATTGATACGGTGCTGATAACTTTTCTTACCTTGTTTGACTGAAGATGCCCGATTATGTGCATCTCGGCATTCTCTTTATCGAGAAATTCAAGCTTTGACAAAAGCTCCTGAACCTTGTTTTCACCTATAAGATCTGCTCCGAGAGATATCATACGGTTTATTCTCAGGGGATCTACCGTTTTTGTAACAGCCATCAGCCTTATTTCTTCGGGGCTTCTTCCTGCCCTTATTGCGGCCTCCTCTATTTCTGAGGTTACTCTTTTGTAATTCTCGTCAAGATACGAAAGAGAGTTTTCAGCCGATAAGCTTTGAATCATAAAGATCAACCCCTTCCAGTATTATTTCATCGTAAAGCTCAAGATAGCCCTTTTTGTCCTCGGGAGCCGAAGAGAGAACGAAATCCTCATCGGAATATATAATGTTCACCTTTTTGAACTCCGCGATATTGCCGACCTTGACATAAACACCCTTTTCACCGTTTACGGTACGAAGAGCCTGTCTGTCAACGGCAAGACCTGTAAAGGATTCAACTCTTATCTTTATTGATGCCTGCCTTAATGCGGCAATATCCTCATTCATAATATTGCTTACAAGAACGAGAGTTACGGGTGAATCCGCTCCCGTCTGATTTATTGCGGCAACCCTCATATTGAGGTTATCCGCAGAGGAATTTGCAAATGTGACGGTAACGACAGAGCCTGTCCTGATATTTCCCAGCTTCTCGGAGGATGTATTGAGAACAAGATACCAGTTAAAGTCGGTAATAAGCTTTCCGACATTGACAGAGGAAACATCGTCTGTCTTCAGAGCGAGGATCCTCTCCACCTCTTCACTGTCTATTTTTTTTATATTCTCAAAATCAACGGCATTTTCCAGACCATCTGCGGTATTCACATAATAGCCTGATTGAGAGGCTGTGATAACGGCATCGGGAACTGAGGCGGAGCTCAGGGAATTATACTCATTTGTAAGAGCCGTTATTTTCGCTGAAACATCTACCTTGTAGCCCGTTGCGATCTGCTTTTTGGTAATTGCCTCTCTGAGCTCGCGTGAATTTATGTATATCTCCGAAAGCTCACCGTTTTCTACGGTATCGGAAAGAGAAAACAGTGCATCGGATACTGCACTCCTGTAATGGTCGATATCAGTTCTCAGAGTTCCCTCAGCTGTCATAAGCACAGATTCATAATAATCGATCTCATTGTTAAGCTCAAGAAGCCTTGATGCATTATTTGCGGCGGACTCGGAATTAAAGATGTTTGCCACTGTGTCTCCTATCGCAACCTTGCTTCCGTTTGGAACTGCAGGAACTACCGTTCCCTTATATGCATTTGCCATAATGACCTCTTCTCTTACAGCAAAGGCATCCTCGTCTATCGTATTGTAAACCGTTTTTCTTACTGCGGTGGCTGTTCGCACCGTGCTTTCGGTACCGTTAAACACAAATATTGGATAGACAACAAAGAAAATAATAACAACAAATAAAAGAGCAAAGAGAAACGCCTTCAACGCGGGAGAGCGTATCTCAAAATCTATATTTGTCCGTATTCCTTTTTTCAAATAATTTCACCTTCCCCGAAAATTCTGCTGTCCCTGATGATCTGCGCCGCGGCACTGACAGCATCCTCAAAAGTTTTATATTCGTCAATGTAAATATTGTTGATATCGGGATTTCGTCTGAACCAGGTCATCTGCCTTTTTGCATAATGCCTTGTTGCCTTTTTCAGGTTATCCTTCGCTTCTGCAAGGCTTATCTCTCCTGAAAGATAAGGAATTATCTCCTTATGACCGATAGCCTGAGCCGCCGTATTTTTCTTATCGACCGAAAAATATTCCCTTGCTTCCTCAACAAGTCCTTTTTCTGTCATTATCTCCACCCGGCGGTTTATTCTTTCATAAAGCACATCTCGGTCCTTATAGCAAAGACCTATATACAATGCATTATAATCGGAGGGTACGCTTTTTGATCTCTCTCTGATAACAGAGGGCTTTTCACCCGTAAGATAATATGTTTCGAGCGCTCTTATAACTCTTCCCTCATTATTTATATGAAGAGAGTCTGCCGTCAGAGGATCTATCTCCTTTAATTCATTATAAAGAGCTTCTATTCCTTCTCTTTCTCTTCTTAAACGAAGCTTCTCTCTGACGGTAGTATTATCGGGTTCATCCTCGAAAACGATATTCTGAAGAAGAGAATCAACATAAAGTCCCGTGCCGCCGCAGATGATCACCCGCTTATTACGGCTTATAATATCTCTGATAGCGGCAGAGGCATCCTCAATATATCTTTTTACGCTGTATTTTTCATTTGTATCAAGAAAATCTATAAGATGATGGGGTATGCCCTGCATTTCCTCTTTATCGGGCTTTGCAGAGGCAATATCCATTCCTTTATATATCTGCATTGAGTCTGCGGAAACTATTTCCGCATCAAATATTTTAGCAAGCTCAATTGCAAGGGCTGTTTTTCCCGAGGCGGTAGGTCCTACCACCGCTACAACGGGAATTTTATTCTGTTTTTCAATATTCATTTATATTCTTCCGAACTGTTTTTCTATTTCGCGCTGAGAAAGCTCATACATAACAGGTCTTCCGTGAGGACAGTATCTGATGCTGTCATCGGAAAGAAGCTGCTTTACAAAGGCCTCTGTCTCCTCTGTCTTCAATTCATCCCCCGCCTTTACTGCCGCACGGCAGGCAGCGGAATGATAAAGCCAGGTAAGCTTTTCGGGAACAGGTCTCATATTGCCCTTAAGAAGCTCTCCCGCCATTTCCGTTATAAGGGATGAGATATCCTCTTTTACAAGAGCAACGGGACATTCTCTTACGATGACCGTGCCGTTGCCGAAATCCTCCACGAGAAAGCCGCCCTTTGAGAAAACCTCAAGGTTTTCCGTTACAGCTATATATTCCTTACCTGAAAGCGTAACGGAAACGGGAGTCATAAGAAGCTGCGAATCCTCTGAAAAGCCCGTTTCACAAAGCTTATTGAATATCATTCTTTCGTGAGCCGCGTGCTTATCTATTATAAGAAGCTTATTATTCTCCTCTACGAGAATATAGGTTCTGAATATCTCACCGACTATTCTTATATCCTTATGAGAAGAAGCATTGTCATTTGCGGCAGAAGAAGCACTGCTTTCTGCGGATAAAGCCGACATTTCACCGTTTTTATTTTCCGACGGCTTCTCTTCATCATTATCATCACAGATTATATCTATATTTTTTCTTGCCTCGGGGACTGCCGATGAAAATACCGTATCGCCGTTTTTCTCACTCACTTCCCTATCAGAAAGCATATTATTAAAAACACCTGATGTGTCACGGAAGGTCTGAGGCTCTGAGGAAACCGTCTTTTCTACCGTAAGAATTCTGCTGTGGGGATCTCCCGTCTTGCCTTCATCCGGCTTATCTTCTTGGGAGTCAGAATTTTTTTTGATCAAATTCTCCTCTGAAGGCTCTTTGTGAAGCTGAGAAAGGCTGTCCGCCGTTTGATTTACAAAAGCTCTGTCTGAAACGGCATCCGGCTTTCTTGCAGAAGCTTTGTCCGATACGGTTTCCTGCTTTCTTACAGAGGAGCTGTCCGAAACAGCGTCCTGCTTTCTTACAGAGGAGCTGTCCGAAACAGCGTCCTGCTTACTTACAAAAGCTCTGTCTGTAACGGTATCCGCTTTATTTTCAGCCGCAGTAACCTTTTCGGATGGCTTTGTCTGATTTTCGCCCTCTGAGGGTATGGTATATCTGAAGGCATTGCTGGCCCTTGCTGCTGTGCCGAAGGAAAGCTGAGTGCCCTCGGGAGTTTTTCTGGCGGTGACATCCCTTTTCTCCCTGAGCGTGACCTCGGGACGGGCGGTATCACCGTAATTGAGCGCAGATCTTGCCGCATAGAATACGGCCTCGAAAACCGAGGTATCCTCGGAAAATCTGATCTCTGTTTTTGCAGGATGGACATTTACATCTATCTTTCCTGCAGGTATATCGACAAACAGAAAGCACATAGGAAACTTTCCTACCATGATTCTGTTCTTATACGCTTCGTCAAGTGCGGCAGCCGCAACGGGCATACGCACATATCTTCCGTTTACAAAGCAATACTGGAGATTTCTGTTAGGTCTGTTATTGAGAGGTTTTGAGATAAAGCCGCTGACTTTTATGGACTTATATTCATATTCACAGGGAATAAGCGCCTCTGAGACCTCTTTTCCGAAAATGCTGTAAACAGCAGAAAGGAGCTTTCCGTCTCCGGGTGTGGAGAGAACTCTCTTCCCGTCCTTGATAAGTGAAAATCTGATTTCGGGATGGGATATGGCAGTCTTTGAAACGATATCAGACACATAAGAGCCCTCTGTCATATCCTTTTTAAGGAACTTCATTCTTGCGGGAGTGTTGTAAAAGAGGTCTCTTATTATAACAGTGGTGCCGTCGGGACAGCCCGCATCGTCAAAGGAGATCTCCTCGCCGCCCTCTATCTCTATTCCCGTGCCGACATCCTCATCGGCAGTTTTTGTAAGCATATAAAGCTTTGATACGGCGGCAATCGAGGGTAATGCCTCACCTCTGAAGCCGAGAGTGAATATTGCATCAAGATCCTCACCGGTTGTAATTTTGCTTGTGGCGTGGCTTATAAAGGCTGTCCGCACATCATTTTTTTGTATTCCGCAGCCGTCATCCGTCACCCGCATATATTTAACGCCGCCGTTTTTTATCTCCACCGTAATAGTCTTTGCACCTGCATCGATGGAGTTTTCAATAAGCTCCTTTATGGCGGAGGAGGGTCTCTCGACGACCTCACCTGCCGCAATAAGCTCAGCGACCGATTTCGGAAGAACATTGATCTTCGGCATTTTCTCCGCCCCTTTCCTTTAGACTAATTTCTTCTTAAGCTCATACAGCTTCTGCAGAGCCTCTATGGGAGTAAGTGTGTTTACATCAAGAGTCTTTAATTCCTCAACCACAAGAGAATTCACAGAGGAGAACATACCCATCTGCATTTCCTCCTCATCGTGCACCTTCTGCGGCTTTACGGGAGAAGAAGCATTCCCGTTATCCTCAAGCTCCTTAAGAATTACCTTTGCACGGGAAACGACGCTCTGCGGCACGCCCGAAAGCTTTGCAACCTCTATACCGTAGCTTCCGTCAGCCGAGCCTCTGACGATACGGCGTAAGAATGTGATATCATCTCCGCGCTTTTTTACTGAGGTATTATAATTTTTTACTCCCTTAAGCTTTCCTTCAAGCTCGGTAAGCTCATGGTAGTGCGTAGCAAAAAGCGTCTTAGCGCCTATCTTCTTTTTATCTGTAACATATTCAAGCACCGCTCTTGCGATACTCATTCCGTCATAAGTGGATGTACCTCTTCCTATTTCATCAAGGATGATAAGGCTTCTTTCAGTGGCATTTGAAAGAATGGAAGCGACCTCGCTCATTTCGGTCATAAATGTAGACTGACCGCCCACAAGGTCATCGGATGCACCGACTCTTGTAAATATGCTGTCAACTATTCCTATTGACGCACTTCTTGCGGGAACAAAGGAGCCCATCTGAGCCATAAGCACGATAATTGCCGTCTGTCTCATATATGTGGATTTACCTGCCATATTGGGGCCCGTTATAATAGCCGCGGAGTTTTCCGAGGAATCAAGAAGCGTATCATTGGGCACAAAGGGTGCACCGTCAAGGAACTTCTCAACCACCGGGTGTCTTCCGTCTTTTATATCTATGATATCACCGAGATTTACCTCGGGACGGACATAGCCGTTATTCTGAGCAACATATGCGAGTGAGCATACTGCATCAAGAGATGCAATTGCGGCGGCTGTTCTTCTGAGTCTGAACTGAGCGTCGCTTACCTTATCTCTGACACTGCAGAATATTTCGTATTCAAGCTTTGTTATTCTCTCCTGAGCACCCAGCACCTTTGCTTCAAGCTCCTTAAGCTCGGGAGTGATATATCTTTCGCAGTTTGTAAGCGTCTGCTTTCTTATGTAATTCTCGGGAACATAATCCTTAAAGGAATTAAGCACTTCGATGTAATAGCCAAAAACTCGGTTATAGCCTATTTTCAGTTTCTTTATTCCTGTCTTTTCCTGCTCCTCAAGCTCAATTCTTGCAAGAATATCCTTACCGCCGTTAAGAATGCTTCTCAGCTCGTCAAGCTCGGGATAATACCCGTCCTTTATCATTCCGCCTTCTCTTACGGAAAACGGCGGATCCTCGATAATTGCACTGTCGATAAGCTCTCTGATATCCTCCAGTTCATCTATCTGAGAATAAATATCCTTAAGCATTCCCGAGGAAGCACCGCCTATAAGCTGTCTTATAACGGGAAGCACGGCTGCCGTCTGATGGAGACTGCGAAGCTCCTTTGCATTGGCTGAGCCGTATACCGCTCTTGTGGTTATTCTTTCAAGGTCATTTATCGAAGAAAAGGCATCCGCAAGCTCTGTTCTCATCTGATTGCGTTCAAAAAGCTCTTCAACGGCATTTTGTCTGTAAACGATGCCTGCAACGCTTACAAGGGGCTGTTCCACCCAGTTTCTGAGCATTCTCTTGCCCATTGCCGTCTTTGTCTTGTCAAGCACCCATAAAAGCGAGCCCTTCTTCTCTCTTCTTCTCTCCGTCTCGGTAAGCTCAAGATTTCTTCTTGTGACAGCACCGAGAGAGAGGAATTTTTCGTCATTGTATATCTTAATTTCAGTGATATTTGCAAGTGAATTCTTCTGAGTGTCAAAAAGATAGCTCAGAAGTCCTCCGAGAGCCCTTACTGCAAGGGGCATACCGGAAATATCAAGCTCTGAAAGAGTCTTACCGAAATGCGTTTCGGTTATTTCCGTATTCTTTTTGAGATCAAACGCCTCATCATTCTTTACGGAAACAAGAATATCCGTCTTTCTTGTGATATAAGTGCGAAGCATTCTGTTTTCGGCAACGCTGTTATTGGTAATAAGCTCTGCGGGAGCAAATCTTGCAAGCTCATTTATGACCTTCTCCGCAGAAGAAGCTCCCGAGACCTCGCTTATATAAAGCTCACCCGTTGATACATCGGAAAAGCTAAGTCCCGCACAGCCGTCAAGCATTACCACACAGGCAAGATAGTTATTCTTCGATTCGTCAAGCATTATGCTCTCGGTAACGGTACCGGGGGTGACTATTCTTATAACATCTCTTGTGACGATGCCCTTTGCCGCCGTGGGATCCTCGGTCTGCTCACAAACAGCTACCTTATAGCCCTTTGCCACAAGGCGGGCAATATAGGTCTCAGCCGCGTGAAAAGGAACGCCGCACATGGGAGCTCTTTCCTCCTGACCGCAGTCCCTGCCCGTGAGCACCAATTCAAGCTCTCTTGACGCAGTTTTCGCATCCTCAAAGAACATTTCATAGAAATCACCGAGGCGGTAAAAGAGAATAGCGTCCTTATAATTCTCTTTTATCTTGAAATACTGCTGCATCATCGGTGTAAACTCTGCCATTTTTTTAACTTCCTTGTCTGTTGATCGTTTTTATCAGCCGCATCCGCCGCAGGATGCACAGTTTCCTCCGCAGGCTTCCTCCTGAGCCTGAGGCTCACAGGTAGCGGGATCGTCGCCGTTTACGCAAAGAGTGAGTATCTGAATGAGATAGTTCATCATACCGTCAACATCGTTCTTTGCTTCCTCGTATTTTCTCATATTTTCATTGAGCATTATCTGTCCGTATATCTCTCTGAATTCTGCATCCATACCCTCAAGCTTACTCTGATCAGGCTCTTCCTTTGAAGCCTCGTTCTGATAAGAAAGCTGAATAAGATTAAGCTTTCCGATAAGACCGTTGAGTGCGATATCTGCATCATTTGCTTCCTTTGCTTTCATAAAAGCAAGGTATCTTTCGTCTTCCTGAATTGCAGCACCGAGTGCTCTTACTGCTGTGATTACATCCATTTTAATTTCTCCGTTTCTTTATTCAAGCTCTCCTGAAAGTATCCAGTTGAGAGCATTTGTTACTCTGACTTTTTTATACTGACCTATAAGAGAGATGTCTCCCTCAAAATCTATATTGATATTTCCGTCCGTTCTGCCCGTAAGCCTTCCGTCCTTTTCCTTGGTCTCACTTTCTACAAGGACCTCATATGTCTTTCCGAGCATACTCTTGCATCTCTCGGCGGCTATGGTCTCCTGAAGCTTCAGAAGCTCCGTAAACCACCTTGATTTTTCACTGTACGGAACATTATCCTCCATATTCTTTGCCCTTGTGCCCTCACGGGGAGAGAAAATAAAGGTGAAAAGCGAGGTAAAGCGTACTTCCTTTATAAGAGACAGAGTGTCCTCGAATTCCTCTCTTGTTTCTCCGGGAAAGCCAACTATTATATCGCTTGTGACGGATATATCGGGCATTACGCTTCTTGCGTACTCTATAAGACCGATATAGTCTTCACGCGTATAGCCTCTGTTCATTTCCTTCAGCACTCTGTTATTTCCCGACTGAAAGGGCAGATGAAGATGCCTTGCGACCTTTTCGCACGATGCCATGGTATCAAGCAGCTCCTTCGTGCAGTCCTTGGGATGAGAGGTCATAAATCTTATCTTAAAGTCCCCGGGAAGGTCATTTATCATTCTGATAAGCTTCGGGAAATTTACATTGTGAGAGCAGTTTTTTCCGTAGGAATTCACATTCTGACCGAGAAGAGTTATTTCCTTTGCTCCGAGGGAAATAAGCTCCTTTGCCTCGGCTATTACCTCCTCGGGAGCACGGCTTCTCTCTCTGCCTCTGACATAAGGCACTACACAGTAGCTGCAGAAATTATTACAGCCGTACATAATGGGAAGCCACATCTTAAAATCCCTGTCACGGTATACGGGAAGTCCCTCTGCTATCTCGCCATTCGTCTCCCCGGTCTCAAAAACTCGCTTTCCGCCGCGAAGGACCTTATATAAAAGCTCGGGCACACGGTGGATAGCGAAGGTGCCGAAAACGAGATTCACATAAGGATAGCTTCTTTTAATTCTCTCCTCTACGTGCTTTTGCTGCATCATACAGCCGCAAAGGGCAATTATCATATCCTTCTTTTCGTTCTTCACGGGCTTCAATGCACCAACATTTCCGAAAACCCTGTCCTCAGCGTGCTCTCTTACGGCGCAGGTGTTGAAGAGAACAAAATCAGCCTCTTCTCTGACATCGGTAAAGGAATATCCCATTTCGGCAAGCTGTCCCTTTATTCTTTCAGAATCTGCAACATTACCCTGACAGCCGTATGTATGTACAAAAGCCTTAGGTCCTTCAAGAGGATATTTTGCCTGAAGAATGACTTTTATTTTTTCTGTATATTCCCGCTGTCTTCTCATTTCCTCGGGAGAGACAACGGGATTCTTATCTGAAATAACCGACACTGGTTTACCTCCGTCACTGAGATCGCTGTGAGCATAATAAATTATAATTCACTCTATTATATATAATATATTAAGAAAAGTAAAGAGGATATCAGAAAATATTTTCGATTTTCGGCTTTTCTCCCTCTGCCGTCACCTGCATAAAGGAGGATATATCCGAAACCGCTATCAGCATCCGTTCTCTGTCTCCCGAAGAAAGAGCATCGGCAAAAAGCAAAAAATAACGGTCAATAGCATCGGCGTCAGAGTGCTTGAGTATTATTGCGAAGCCTCTTTGATGCGCCTGCCAGAGAGAAATAAGCTCCCTTGCGGAAGAGGTATCCCCCTCTTTTATATCCGCGGTAACGCTGTCGGCAAGAACAAGAAGCTCCTCAGAAGCGGATGAAATGTATAAAAAAGAAAAAACACTCACGGCAACAGCCAAAGAGAGAAACACGATACTTATCACAAGTCTTTCATTCATCGGTCTTTTCCTTTCTGATGATATCGGCATTGCCCTTCATATCAACGGTAAGAAGATATATATCCTTCACATCCGTCTTAAGCTTTGCGAGAACACCGTCAAGCATCCCTTTATCCACGCATAAATTGCTCTTATTCTCCCGAAGCACTCTTCCGTCAGATACCGCAACGAGCTTTATACCCGTATCCTCTGTTTTTATATTAATATCTCTTGCTGTAACGGCTCTTTTTTCAGGCTTCAGAAGAACACTGAGAGTGCCGTCTGTCTCAGCAATGGCATACTGCACATCGTTTATATCAAAAACATCCTTTTGCCTGAGCCCCTCAAGAAGATCGTCAAGAGTGTATCTCAGTCTCTTCATCTGCTTCTGATCCACCTTGCCGTTATTGATGAGCATTACGGAATTTCCCTGAATGAGAGTCCTCATTTTTATGCTCTTAAGACTTATAAGAGACATAATGATCTCAAGAGAAACCAGCACGAGAATGGCAATGACGGTATTTAGCATCGGTATGTCGTTATCCTGCATGGGAGTTGCCGCCATTTCCGACAAAAGTATTGTCACGACAAGCTCAGCCGGCTGAAGCTGACCTATCTGCCTTTTTCCCATAATACGAAGAGCAATGACAATTATTATAAAAAGAATAAACGTCCTTAAGAGCGAGGTAAGCATTTTTTCACCGCTTTCTTTGTTTACATCAGAAGTATATCCCGAATTTTTCAGGAAATACCTATAAGAGAAAGGATGACAGAAATGAAAGAAATTCCTGAAGCATCTTCCCCGTTTACGGGAAATACAGCTAAAGATCTGAAGGCTCTTACAGAGCTTTTTAACCGAAGCTCTGACCTTGTTATAAGAGAGATCCTGTTCGGTCAGAGAAGGATATTCGTTTTTCTTCTTGACGGAATGTGCGACGAAATAAAGATAACCGAAGGCATCATAAAGCCGCTGACGGAAAAGCATCCGCACAGTGAAGAAATGCCGTTCAATGAAGCAATAAAGAAAAGGCTGTTCAAGGGAACCATAGTCAGAAGCACCGCTTCAATTGAGGACGCGGCTTATAATATTATTCTCGGAAACCTTGTTATTCTTGCGGAAAATGAAAAGGAGGCTCTTGCCTTCAGCGTGCAGGGCTTTGCAAGAAAGCCTCCGGATGAGCCGTCCTCAGAGCAGAACGAAAGAGGCTCACGGGAGGGCTTTACGGATAACTTCAAGGATAACATCACTCTTTTAAGACGGCGTCTGCGCACACCGAAGCTTACAATAAGGCAGGAAACCCTGGGAAAAGCAAGCAACACCCCTACCGTAATATGCTATATGTCCGACAGAGTAAGCAGAGATACGCTTGACGAGATACTGAGACGCTTAAAAAAAATCGACCTTGATGCGGTGCTGGGCTCAGGCTATTTAAGACCCTTTCTTGATATGAGCCGGCCCTCATTTTTTACCGACACGGGCATCACGGAAAGACCCGACACCTTTGCCTCGATGCTTCTTGAGGGAAGAGTGGGAATCATCGTGGACGGCACACCCTTTGCCCTTATAGTTCCCTATCTGTTCACAGATTATTTTCACGCAGTGGATGACTATCTTGCAAGTCCCTATTACGCTCTTTTTATGAGAATTCTCAGAGCCGTCTGCTTTATTATTGCGGCTATACTTCCGGGAGCATTTGTCGCAATATCTCTTTTTCACCCGGAAATTATGCCTGCGGATATTATGTACGGCATCTCCGCCGCCTCAAGCAAAACTCCCTTCCCCATAATGATCGAGGCTCTTACGATTCACTTTATTTACGAGATAGTAAGAGAGGCGGGACTTCGCATGCCCCGCTCCGTGGGACACGCGGTCAGCATCGTGGGAGCACTTGTTATAGGCGATGCGGCTGTTACGGCGGGACTTATTGCCGCACCGATGCTGATAGTCGTAGCGCTTACCGCAATATCCTCCTCCGTCACGGTAAGGCTTCACGAGCCCGTTGCAATTCTTCGCTTCGGCTTTATCATCATAGGCGGTTTTACGGGGCTTTACGGCATAATGCTCGGCATCGGCATCATGATAGTGGATATCTGCTCTGTATCCCCCTACGGAATTCCCCTTTCGGCACCCGTCTCCCCCTTTGTTAAAAAAGCACAGGCCGATACCCTTATAAGAAGAAGCTGGACAAGGCTTGATTACGGCAAAAAACTTATTCAAAGGATGAAATTCTGATGACAAAAAAAGAAAAGATCGGCACTTATCAGATGTTTTGCGTAATGCTTCTTTGCAGGATGACGGCACTCTTCACCTTTATGCTTCCGACAACGGCATTTCTGCAATCGGGAGACAGAATACTGTCCGTCATTCCTCTGTTTTTTATTGAGCTTTTCTATGCTTTTCTTACGGTATTTACTCTGAAAAGCAACGGCGGACAAAGCGTCATCACGGCAGCCAAAGAGATCTCCGGGCTTTCAGGCAGACTTACGGCTGTTTATTATATTCTGTTTTTTATCTGGTTTGCGGGAATCTCCGTTTCCCGCTTTGAATTATTTATCAGCACTGCAGTTTTTCCCAATTCCGAGCTTTATCTTATGACGGTGATACTTATTGCCGCTTCGCTTTATGCCGCACTGAAGGGACCTGAAGCCACAAGCAGAGGCGCAGTGATAATCACCGCAGTGCTTTTAGCAAGCATACTTTTTATAATCCTCACCGTTGCGGGAGAATTCAGGTTTTATAATCTGAAGCCGCTTTTATTGAACGGCGTGATGCCTGTTGCAGGCTTTGCTTTTTATGTATCGTCAAGAACGGTGGAATTTGCCGCACTTCAGATAAACGCACCTTTAATAGAGGGCAATATCAGGAAAATGGCGGTAATATGGACCTTAAGCGTCAGCATCATTTCGGCTGTCATCTTTCTTGTGCTTGCAGGTGTTACGGGAGAATACGGAGACGATCAGATATTTCCGCTTTATACCCTGACTGTAATAGCAAGATTCGGAATATTTGAAAGACTCGATGATATCCTTACAGGTCTGTGGGTGCTTTGCAGCTTCATTCAGCTGGCATTTCTTATTCTTACCGCCTCTCTTTGTGCAAGTCAGGGCTTTAACAAGGCAAAAAAGCTTCCCGTCTGCATTCTCTCCTCTCTCGGGGTATTTATTGTTTATCTTTTCACATCAAAGACCGTGACTCAGTATTCCGAAATGATCTCATCAAGGCTTCAGGATCTTGCATACATTACGGCGGTGCTGCTCATTCCCTTAAGCGTCACGGAAATATTGCGTCTTAAAAGGAGAAAAAGGAAATTATGAAAAAGCTGACAGCAATACTGAGCCTGATTTTTATTATTGCTCTTTCTTTTACCTCCTGCAGTGAGATAGAGATAGTAGAACTTAACGAAAGACTGATTATCGAGGCAATAGGTATAGATTACGAGGACGGGAGATATAAGGTCACAATAGAGGGACTTGATTCCTTTACGGCAGGAAGCGACAGTAACAGTATAAGCGCCGAATCCCTTACAAAATGCTTTCTTTTTGAGGGAAAGACCATCGGAATGGCAATGAACAGCATAAGCGTGATCACAGGACAGACTCCGCTATTTTCTCAGGCAAGAATACTTGTTCTGGGAAATACCGCCGCCAAGGAAAGGCTCAGCGAGACTCTTGATTTTTTCAGGCGCGAATATACCACGAGAACGGATATTCTTATTGCCGTTGCAGAAAAAAAGGCTTCGGATATCATTTCGGCGGACTTCGGGAAAAATGTCTCAGCAGGAAATATTCTTGAGGCGGCACTTGAATCCTATAAGCACACGGGCACCTCCTGCTTTGTTCCCCTATATAAATTTCTCAATGCCCTGAAGAACGAAACCGACTGTGCCTTCTGCCCTCTTATCGGCATCAGAAAAAATGCATATTCCGACACATATGAAGCAGACATAAAAGGCACTCAGCTTCTGAAAAATAACGAAAGTGCCGTCTTATCTCCCGAGGAGACAGCGGCACTTATGATGATAAACAATGAAACGGAAAACGGAGATCTGACGGCAAAAACAAAAAACGGGATATGCACACTTGAAATAATTGACTGTAGGACTAAAATCAAGTTAGAGACAAACAGCAAAAAAGTGATATTTTCTATAAGCTCTGATATACGCTGTGATATTCCCGAATATCAGACAGCTGACCTGCAGGAGCTTACGAAATCCGACACTGAGGAGATAGCTGATACTGCCGCACGGCTTATATCGGAAGCAATGGCAGGACTGATAAATGAAAAATATATAAATCAAAATTTTGATATTTTTCATTTCGGCAGAAGACTTCTTCTGAAATCCCCCGAGCTTTATAAAAGCCTTACGGAAAATGAAAATACAATAAACAAAAATGCGGTCTTTAATATAAGTGTAAGCGTATCCGTAAGAAGAATAGGAAAGGTAGTGCTTGAAAAATAGCAGTGCCACAAAAAAAACGGCTTCGGCGACCGTTTTCGGTGAGTCTTTCTCCGAGAAAAGCTTACTTTCCTCGGAGGGACATATAATCTTTGGTCATTTTGAAAGGATTTTCCGATAAAAAAGCATTCCGCGTCAGATGATACGGAATGCTTTTGTATTTCAGTTAATTTCAGGCAAGAACTATCTTCTTGAAGCTCTTTTTGCCTCTCTTGATAAGAATACCCTCTTTTACGGCATCCTTTGTAAAGGCTGTTCTGATATCGGTCACCTTTTCACCGTCTGCGCTGACACCGCCCTGCTCAACAGCGCGTCTTGCCTCGGAACGGGATGCACAAAGACCTGCTTTTACGAGAACGGTAAGAATGTCAACACTGCCGTCTGTGAAATCCTCGTCTGCAAGAGGTGCTTCGGGAGCAACGCTTGCACCGTCGGAGAAGAGAGCTCTTGCAGAAGCCTGAGCCTTTTCTGCCTCTTCCTCACCGTGAACGAGCTTTGTAAGCTCATATGCAAGGATCTCCTTTGCGGTATTGAGCTGTGCGCCCTCCCATGCGTCCATCTTATCTATCTCCTCAAGAGGAAGGAAGGTAAGCATACGGATGCACTTGAGAACATCGGCGTCACCGACATTTCTCCAATACTGATAAAAATCGTAGGGACTTGTCTTTTCGGGATCAAGCCATACTGCACCGCCGACGGTCTTACCCATCTTCTTTCCTTCGGAATTAAGAAGAAGAGTGATAGTCATTGCGTGGGATTCCTTATCGAGCTTTCTTCTGATAAGCTCTCTTCCGCCCAGCATATTTGACCACTGATCGTCACCGCCAAACTGAAGATTACAGCCAAAACGGCGGTAGAGCTCCAAAAAGTCATAGCTCTGCATTATCATATAGTTGAATTCAAGGAATGAAAGTCCCTTTTCCATTCTCTGCTTGTAGCATTCTGCACGAAGCATATTGTTAACTGAAAAGCATGCGCCGACCTCTCTTAAAAGCTCAACATAGTTGAGATCAAGAAGCCAGTCTGCATTATTTACCATAATTGCCTTATCCTCACCGAATTCGATGAATCGCTCCATCTGTCTTTTGAAGCATTCGCAGTTGTGCTTAATAGTCTCTGTTGTCATCATTGAACGCATATCTGTTCTTCCGGAGGGGTCGCCTATATGTGCAGTGCCGCCGCCGATAAGAGCAATAGGCTTGTTACCTGCCATCTGAAGTCGCTTCATAAGGCAAAGAGCCATAAAGTGACCTACATGAAGAGAATCTGCAGTGGGATCAAAGCCGATATAAAATACAGCCTTGCCGTTATTTACAAGCTCTCTTACCTCTTCTTCATTTGTGACCTGTGCAATAAGACCTCTTGCCTTGAGTTCTTCATAGATCTGCATAAAAATACCTTCCTTTACCTCGGAGAAAAAGCTCCGTATTTTCCGTAAAAAAAATAAACCTGCCCTTAACAAAAGGACAGGATGAACCCGTGTTACCACCTTTTTTCGAAGGCACCTCGCGATACCCTCCTTTACGGCTCTCAACAAAGAGTCTGACATTATAACGGACGCCTTACCGCCGCAGCCTACTGAGTGTCAGCTTTTCGGTGCGAAACTCGGGGATGTATTCACGCTCACCTGAAGCTGTGTTCTCGCACCTGCCGAACACTCTCTTGAAGCCGCAAATGGGTTACTTCTTCCCGTCACAGTATTATATTAAGTCGCATTTTACAACAGAAAACAGCTTTTGTCAAGCCTTAAAATATCATATGAAGCACAGTGATATCCATAACGACCGTAAGTGCACATACAAGGTCCGTCACAAATACGGCAACCACCAGCCACTTATCGTAAAGCTGCTTTCTTTTTTTATCATTAATAAGAAGCATTGCAGTCCATACTCCGAGAAATACGGGCAGAAGCACCGAAGTAAACTTAAGCACCGCAAACATAGGCGAAGTGACCTCCACCGTATATGTTGTATGACCGCTGAGCACCATATTGCTCTGCGCGGTATTGAATGCCTGATTTCTTAACAGAATACAGACAAAATATATTATCTCCCACGAAGCGTAGAATACAGCGTTTATAAGCGAAAAAATCAGAAAAGCACGGCTTTCGCCTTTTTCTTTTAATATAGATCTCATTATTATCCCTTCTGAGAAGCCGAATTCTCTGTCAGAAATTGAATATAGCGCCTGCACCGTAGGTGACAACAGACATAATAAGGTCAGCAATAAATACGCCGAGAGCGACAATGGGAAGAGCCTTCTTGAAGTCAATTCCGAGAAGAGCGGCAAAAAGTGAGCCCGTCCAGCCTCCCGTACCCGGAAGAGGAACAGCAACGAAGGCAAGAAGTCCCCACTGCTTGTATTTAAGAACCTTATCCGCATTCTTAGCGGTCTTGCCCTCAAGCTTTTCGATGAAGCCTACAAGGATATTGTGCTTTTTCATAAACTTGAATATCTGCTTGACAAAAAGAATGATAAAAGGCATCGGAATCATATTACCTATATAGCATATTGCAAAAGCCTTGAAGAAATTAATTTCAAACACCTTTGCAAGTATCATACCTCCGCGGCATTCGAGTATAGGCAATAAAGAGGTCAGAAAAATAATGATCTCATGGCTGACGGAATCGCTGAAGAGCGATGCAAACCACTGTGTCAACTGTTCTGTCATAACAAAAACTCCTAAAAATTATATTGCGTGTGCCGTCATAAATTCTCTGACGGCCATAAGGATCTCCTTATCATTTTCGAATTTGAGCATATCGAGAGCCTCGGGATAACGAAGCCAGATATAATCCTCTATTTCCTCTCTCTGGATAACGGTCTGTGTATCCTTTGTAGAAGCAAGAAATACCTCAACGCGCTTTTCTATTCTTGAGCCTATCTTATACTGAGAATCCTTGCAGAAGCCGTCTATTATATCTATATGTATACCCGTCTCCTCTAAGACCTCGCGTATTGCCGTCTGCTCTCTGGTCTCTCCCTTTTCCATATGTCCCTTGGGAAAGCCCCAGTGATTGCTTCTTCTGTTCTTTATAAGAAGAAATCTGTATTCATCATTTATACGGCGGAACACAACTGCGCCGCAGGAATGCTCATAAAGGCAGTCAAGCGAATATGAATCCCTCGGCTCGTTGAATTCAAGAACATCCCTTATCTCATAATCAATCCTTCGCATATTTTTGGGTGCAACAACAAGCACGGATCTTTTACTGTTGTTGTAGCGCAAAACTGCAATTATCTTCCCCTCAAAAACCCGCACGGGATGATTGACACCGAGAACATACGCACCGAGGACAAAGCTCTTCTTTTCGCTCTGAACCTCAGCGAGTCCGTAATTCACGATATATCTTACTCCTGTGCGAAGCTCGCAGTAATTGCAGGGCTTTGTCACTTTTACCCTGACGATTTTTCCTAACATTACATAACTCCGCAAAAAACAACTTTCTACCATTATATATAACCCGCTCTGATTTTTCAAGTTTTTTTCATAAATATTTCAAATATATGCAATAAAATTTATTTTAGGTATTTTTCAAAAAAACATTGTATTATTGAAGCGGACAAGGTAAAATATAACCGAAAGTCTAAGGCATAAGCGCATAATGTAAAGGCAAAGGGTGATATAATGGCTGAAGACATTTATTTCAACAAGAAAAAGAATACCGAAAGTTCAAAAAAGGCAAAGGATATCTCCTTCGGAGATAAGAAATATACGGAAAAGATCAATCCCGAGCAGCTTAACTCCCGTCCGGGTGAGCATTCCTTCGGAGATATAGTCACCGAAAAGGAAAAAATAAGCTCCTCTGCTCCCGTAAAAAACAGGCAGGAGGCAGAAAAGGCTAAAAAGAAGGCGCTGAGGAAGAAAAAGAAGACAAGAAAGGTAATTACCGTACTTCTTTCTGTTTTCATCTGCTTTTTTGCTCTTATTGCAATACTTGTTTCGGCGGTAACGGGATATGTGCTGAGCGATTATTCCGAAAAGGACTTCGGGGACAATGCATATATTGAGGATTCCGCTCTTATGTCCTCGGAAAGCGTATATAATATCCTTCTTATGGGTATAGATACCCTTGATACGGATGCATCCTCCCGCTCTGACGCAATGATACTTTTATCCGTTGATACAAAGAATTTTGATTTGAAGCTCTCCTCCTTCTTAAGAGACTCATATGTCTCCATTCCGGGGCACGGCAACGCAAAGCTCAATGCCGCCTGCGTATACGGAGGACCTCAGCTTGTATGCGATACCATAGAATATAATTTCGGAATCGAAATAGATGATTATGCAAAGATAGGCTACGATATGTTCATCAAGGTCATCGATGCCGTAGGCGGAGTGACCATACCCGAAATTGACGAAACAGAGGCAAAGGCACTTGCAAGAGAGGGCTTTAAGACAGAGCCCGGAAAAAATATCGATGTAAACGGCACCGAGGCGCTTGCATATTGCAGAATAAGAAAGGGACAAAGCGACTTTTACAGAACGGAAAGACAAAGAGAGGTCATTTCCCTTGTGCTGAAGAAGCTTCCGAAGTCCGATCCCGTAACTCTGATAAACACCGCAAAGGAGATAGCCTCCTCAATGGAATGCAGTGTTGAAAAGAGCGGCTTTATGCCCTTGCTTCTCAAGGCGGCTGTCTGTCTTATCGGTGATATCGAGCAGACTCATGTACCTGCAGACGGCACATGGTATGATGCCACAAAGAACTATCAGTCTGTTCTGATGGTTGATTTTGATAAAAACAAGCAATTACTCAATGAGTTTATTTACAAGTAAAGGAGAAGATTTATGAAATTTGCAAAGCTCACCCTTGCATCCGAATTCAAGGTCGGAAAGACCGACAAAAGGATATTCGGCTCATTTGTTGAGCATCTCGGACGCTGTGTCTACGGCGGGATCTATGAGCCGGGACATCCCGAGGCTGATAAAAACGGCTTCAGAGAGGATGTATTGAAGCTCATACGCGAGCTTGATGTTCCGATCGTACGCTATCCCGGAGGAAACTTTGTTTCAGGCTATAACTGGGAGGACGGCATAGGCCCCGTAAAGGACCGTCCCAAGAGACTTGAGCTTGCCTGGGGCACACTTGAGACCAATGAATTCGGCACCGATGAATTTATGAAATGGTGTAAAAAAGCGGGTACAGAGCCTATGATGGCTGTAAATCTCGGCACAAGAGGCCCCGATGAAGCAAGACAGCTTGTTGAATACTGCAACCATCCCGGCGGAACATATCTCAGCGATCTGAGAAAGAAATACGGCAGTGACCTTCCCTACGGAGTAAAGCTCTGGTGTCTCGGTAACGAAATGGACGGTCCCTGGCAGATGGGCAGCAAGACCGCTACCGAATACGGAAGAACAGCCTGTGAAGCCGCAAAAATAATGAAATGGACAGCTCCCTCCATTGAGACCGTGCTCTGCGGAAGCTCAAGCTGGGGAATGAAGACCTTCGGTGACTGGGAGACCACCTCCCTTGATCTTGCATATGATCATGTTGACTATGTTTCAATGCATCAGTATCACAGCAATAACGATAATTATCTTGAGAACTTCCTTGCAAAGGGCGTGGAAACAGACTCCTTTATCGAAAGCGTTATCGCGGCTCTCGATTATGTTCAGGGCAAGCGCCACTCAAAGAAGAGAATAGATATATCCTTTGATGAATGGAATGTATGGTATCACTCAAACGGTGCAAAATTTGAAAAATGGTCCGTCGCTCCCCACCTTCTTGAGGATGTGTATAATTTTGCAGATGTTCTCGTTGTGGGAACGATGCTGAATTCCATTCTGCGCCACTGCGACAGAGTAAAGATCGCCTGTCTTGCACAGCTTGTGAATGTTATAGCGCCCATTATGACGGAAAACGGAGGAAAGGCATGGAAGCAGACCATCTTCTATCCCTTCTACTATGCATCAAAATACGGCAGAGGCAATGTGCTTCAGGGCATAAGCGAAGGCTCAAAATATGACACACGCTGGTACACGGATGTTCCCCATGTGGATACCGCCGCAGTGCTTTCCGAGGACGAAAACGAGCTTGTTATCTTTGCTGTGAACCGTGATATCAACGACAGCATCACACTCGAAACAAAGCTCTGTGATTTTGAGGACTTCGTGCCCGTTGAACATATCGCAATGGAGGACTGCGATGCAGAGGATATCAACACCAAGGACTGCGAAAAGGTGCATCCCGTAGTAAAGCCTCTTCCCGTGCTCGACGGAAAAATGCTCACCTGTCCTCTCAAGAAAATGTCCTGGAATATGATAAGGCTTCAGAGAAAGACAAAAGTATAATTCTTCATCTTATTTGCATATTTATTCACTGTTTTTATATATCGCCGTCTGTTTTTTTGCTCTGCATTTTTATTTTTACCTAAATTTGCTTGCAATTATGATGGTGATATAATATAATATATGACAAATAATTCAGGAGGAGATAAAATGTCTAAACTTTTCAATGCATATTGCAGAGTTTATCAGAAGGCTCTTTATGTTGGCTGTGCCTTCCTTGACTGGAGAAAGCCTGAGCTTCTCAAGGGCGCAGGTGCGGTAAAGCAGCTGCCTTCAGAGATAAAGGCAAGAGGACTTAAGAAGGTCCTTGTTGTAACAGACAAGGGACTTATGTCCTTAGGACTTCTTAACAGCCTTTTTGAAGAACTCGGCAATCAGGGCATAGATTACGTATTATTTGACGGCGTTCAGCCCAACCCCACCATCGACAATATCGAGGATGCAGTAGAGCTTTACCTTGATAACGGCTGTCAGGGCATCGTAGCCTTCGGCGGCGGCTCACCCATGGACTGCGCAAAGGCCTGCGGAGCAAGAATAGCACGCCCCGACAAGACCATTCCCCAGATGAGAGGTATTCTTAAGGTAAACAAGAAATTACCGCCCCTCTTCGCAGTTCCCACAACTGCAGGTACAGGCTCAGAGACCACTATTGCGGCAGTTGTATCAAACCCCATTACCCACGAAAAGAACGCTATAAACGACAATCATCTTATTCCCAAGGTAGCAGTTCTTGATCCTGAGCTTACGGTAGGTCTTCCCAAGCATATCACTTCAACCACAGGTATAGATGCGCTTACACACGCGGTTGAAGCATATATCGGAAAGAGCAACACTCTCGGAACAAAGAGAGCTGCCGAAAAGGCAACTAAGATGATATTTGACAATCTCTATAATGCATACGAGAACGGCAAGGATCTTGACGCAAGAATGAATATGCTCGAAGCATCCTTCTGGGCAGGCGTTGCATTCACAAGAGCATATGTCGGCTATGTTCACGCAATTGCACATAATCTCGGCGGACACTACGGTATCCCCCACGGACTTGCAAATGCGGTAATTCTCCCCTATGTCCTTGATTATTACGGCGAGACGGCTCACAAGAAGCTGGCAAAGCTTGCCGATATCGCAGGACTTGAGACAATGGGTATGAATACAAAGCAGAAGGCGGAGCTGTTCATTGCTTCAATAAGAGAGCTCAACGAAAAGATGGGTATTCCCACAAAGTTCGAGCAGATAAAGGAGGATGATCTTCCCGTTATCATCGAAAGAGCCCTCAAGGAAGCAAATCCCCTTTACCCCGTACCTAAAATTATGGATAAGAAGGATTGCGAAGCCGTTATCCGTCAGCTTATGAAATAAGCTTTTTCCCGATGTCAGAGATGATGTCGGGATTTTTTTCATTATGGGAAATCCCTTCCTATAATGCAAAAAGATCATATGTCCCTCCGAACGAAAAGCTTGCTTTCCTCGGAGAAGACTTACCGAAAACGGTCGCTGATGTGTACGGCGAAGCCGTTTTCTTGTTAAATATTTATTTTTTTATTGATTTTGATAATTTTCTTTGTTATACTTGGTTTAACTATATAAATAAAGGAGATGTCCTTATGTCAGCAAAAGTCAGAGTCGGCATTATCGGTGTCGGTAATATGGGTACAAGCCATATCAACAATTACGTTGCCGGAAGAATGCCCGAAATAGAAATCACCTGCGTAGCAGATATCAATCCCGAAAGATTCCCCGTTGCAAAGGAAAAGCTTCCCGATGTTGTTTGCTTCAATACGGCAACAGAGCTTATTAATTCAGGGCTTTGCGATGCCATAATCATTGCAACTCCCCACTATGACCATCCCCCCATTGCCATCGAAGCACTGAATGCGGGTATTCACGTAATGAGTGAGAAGCCTGCAGGTGTTTACACAAAGCAGGTAAGAGAGCTTATCGAGGTTGCAGACAAGTCCGATAAGACCTATGCTATAATGTTCAATCAGAGAACAAACTGCATCTACCGTAAGGTCAAGGAGATCGTTGAAAGCGGTGAATACGGCGAAATAAAGAGAGTAAGCTGGATCATCACAGACTGGTACCGTACTCAGGCCTATTATAATTCAGGCGGATGGCGTGCTACATGGGCAGGAGAAGGCGGCGGCGTCATGCTTAACCAGTGTCCCCATCAGCTTGACCTCTGGCAGTGGATATGCGGTATGCCCTCAAAGGTAAAGGCTATCTGTCACGAAGGCAAATGGCACGATATCGAGGTCGAGGACGATGTATCCATCTATGTTGAATATCCCAACGGAGCAACAGGCACATTTATCACCACAACAGGCGACTATCCCGGAACAAACCGCCTTGAGATAACCCTTGACGGGGCAAAGATCATCTGTGAGAACGACAAGATCAGAATGTATAAGCTCAATATTCCTACAAGCGAATATACAAAAAACGCTGAGGCAGGCTTCGGCAAAATAGAGGGCGAATGGGTAGATGTTGAAACAGACGGTCTCAATGAGCAGCATTCAGGCGTTATGAATTCCTTTGCCGCTCACATCTTAAGAGGCGAGGAGCTTGTAGCTGAAGGAAAAGAGGGCATCAACGGTCTTACCATCTCCAATGCGGCATTCCTTTCCTCCTGGCTTGATCAGACTGTTACTCTTCCCATTGATGAGGATCTTTTCTATAAGATGCTTCAGGATAAGATAGCAGGCTCAAAGACCAAGAAAACGGTCAAAGCAAAGGTAGAGGATGATCTCTCCTCAACATATTGATAAATTATAAGGGAAAGGGAGAATATCTCCCTTCCCTTCTTTGAAAGGACGAACCTAAATTATGTTATTCTCTCAGGATATCGGAATAGATCTCGGCACCGGAAATACACTGGTGTGTGCAAAAAATAAAGGCATTATCATAAGAGAGCCCTCTGTTGTTGCGGTGGATGTAAAGCTTTCCCCTGCAAGAGTTGTGGCTGTCGGCGAAGAGGCAAAGCAGATGATAGGAAGGACACCCGGCTCTATCACGGCAGTAAAGCCCCTTAAGGATTCCGTTATCGCGGATTATGACATAACTGCGGATATGCTGAAAAGCTTTATGAAAAAGGCAATGAGCGGCTCTGTATTCACAAGGCCGAGAGTGCTTCTGTGCATTCCTTCCATCGTTACCGAGGTTGAAAGAAAGGCAGTGCACGATGCGGCAAAGGCGGCAGGTGCAAGATATGTAAGCCTTATTGAAGCTCCGATGGCTGCGGCTATCGGTGCGGGACTTCCCGTAGCAGATGCGAAGGGCAGTATGATAGTGGATATCGGCTCAGGCACGGCAGAAACGGCAGTAATTGCTCTCGGCGATATCGTTGCCTCCCGTTCGGTAAAAACTGCGGGCGATGCCTTCGATAATGCAATAGTTCAGTATATCAAAAAGAATTTCAATCTCCTTATCGGAGAAAGAACTGCGGAAGAGATAAAGATAAGCATCGGCTCAGCCTATCCCTATGAGGGCGAGGGCGCTGTTTCCGTAAAGGGAAGAAATCTCACGGACGGACTCCCGGGAACGGTGGAAGTGACCTCAGAGGATATAAGACAGGCACTGAGCGATCCTCTCAATCAAATAATCGAGGCAATACGCCTTACACTTGAAAAAACTCCCCCCGAGCTTTCGGGCGACATCATCTCCTCAGGCATAATACTTACGGGCGGCTCGGCTCTTTTAAGAGGACTTGACAAGCTCATTGAAAAGGAAACGGGAATGACGGTAACTGTTGCCGATAAGCCCGTGGACTGCGTTGTAACAGGCATTGCAATATGCCTTCAGAAGGACACACTCAATATAGTAAACGGATGATCTATTTTTATCATGCGGCTGCCTTATAAGGCCTCTAATTTTTAATTACGGAGAGCATTATGCGTAATTTCTTTTCAGGAACAAAATTCAGAATAACCGTATCAATACTGCTTTCGCTGCTGCTGGGCGTATTCTTTGCCGCTGTCTCAGACAACGGCTCATCTCCCGTGTCAACAGTACTGAGCTTTGTTACAGCACCTCTGTCAGAGGCTGCAAAGCAGCTTACGGAGCTTACTGAGGATTTCAACGGCTATTTCAGGTCATCAAAGGCCTATGCCGATCAGATAGATGAGCTGAGAGAAGAAAATGCAAGACTTACATCTCTTCTCGTGGACTACGAAAAGACACTTCATAAGCTTGAGGCTTATGAGGAGTTTCTTGAGGTAAAGGAGGAAAATCCCGATTTTTCCTTTGTCCCCGCTCAGATAATACTTAAGGACACGGCAGATATCTACGGCTCCTTTACCCTTAATCAGGGAAGTGCCGACGGTGTCAGGATAAACGATCCCGTAATTTACGGGGACGCACTTGTGGGAACGGTGCGTGCACTTACGGAAAACAGCTGCACCGTATATTCCCTTTTCAATCCTGCCGTAAGCGTCAGCGCCTATGAAATAAGAACAAGAGAGGACTGCTACACAGAATCTGAGCTTTCCTTCTCAAGAAACGGACTTATAATTCTTTCGGGACTTACAAAGAATACCCCCGTCGTATCGGGCGGTGTGGTTGCCACATCCGGCATCGGCGGACTTTATCCCAAGGATCTCGTTATCGGCACGGTAAGGGATATAAAGACCGATGAGACAGGACTCAACCTTTATGCACTCGTTGAGCCTCAGGCGGATTATTCCCTTCTTACGGATGTTTTCATCGTCACCGATTTTGAGGGAAAGAACGGATAAGCCTATGAAAAGTAAAAAGCTTACACTTCACATATTAAGACGGCTGATATTTATTCTGCTGTTTTTTGCTTCATATGTACTTCAGTTCATATGTCTTCCCGAAACAAGATTTCCCTTTCCCGTGTTCATTCTTATCCCCCTTACGGTGGCTGTATCAATGTTTGAGCACGAATTTCAGGGCTTATTCTACGGACTGCTTGCAGGTGCATTATGGGATCTTGCGTCTCCCGTAACTGACGGTATGATAACCCTTCTTCTCACCCTTGCCGCCTGCATTACGGGACTTCTCAGCCACTATTCACTGAGATGCACCCTTCTGAGCTGTCTTATATTCACTTCAGTAATATCGATCATTTTTTCGGCTGTGCTGCTGTTATTCTTCGTTCCTCTCACGGAATTTGAAGAGCTGAGACACACATTTCTCAATTTTTATCTCCCGGGCAGCATCATAACCGAAATTCTCACCGTTCCCGTGTATTTCCTTGTAAGGAAGATCTTTATAAGCACACGGACGGAAAAAGTTTCAAACTGAGGCATCATAATGACAAAAGGCAATATAAACAAAAGAGTAATAGCATTATTCGCCCTGTTCGGAGTTTTCCTTGCAGGCTTTTTTGCCATACTCTTCAATGTGCAGATGGTTGACCGCGAGACCTATTCCGCCTCCTCTGCCGTATCACAGTATTCCGTATCGGTGGAAGCTCCCCGTGGAGATATTCTCGATCGCAACGGCAATGCCATGGTATATAACGAGCAGATAAGAACGCTTACCTTCAATTATCTCACCTTCCCCTCCGACGATGAAGCAATAAACAGACTTATAAACTCCCTTATTCTTCATCTTGACAAAAAGAACGAAAAATGGATAGATGAGCTTCCTCTTGTTTTTGACGAAAACGGAAAAATAGCTTATAAAGAGGACTCTGACGCGGCAATAGCATGGCTCAAGGGCAAGAATATGTGTGCGGTAAACTATTACGCAACGGCCGAGGACTGCCTGAATGTTCTTATTGAAAAATATGCTCTTGAGATATACGGCACGGTAGCGGCAAGAAATATCGCCTCCGTAAGATATAATATGGATAAGATGTATTTTTCCGCCTCCGCTCCATATACCTTTGCGGAAAACATTTCCGTAACGACTATAGCCTACGTAAAGGAAAACAGTATAGCCTTCCCCGGAGTTGATGCATCAAGCACTGCGGAAAGAAAATATGCGGGTGACGGCACCGCCGCTTCTCATATTCTCGGAGTGACGGGTGCTATCAGCGCAGAGGAATATGCACTTCAGAAGGAAAATACCGCCGCGGCTCTCTCTCAGGAGGGGCTTTCCGAGACCGAGATATCGGAAATAAAGAACAAAAGCTATGCACTTAATGACAAGATAGGAAAAAACGGCATTGAAAGTGCCATGGAAAGCTATCTCAGAGGCACGAAGGGAACAAAAACTCTTTCAGTAAATGCTGCAAAGCAGGTGCTTGAAAGCTATTCCGTGCTTCCCGAAGCGGGTAATACGGTATTTCTTACCATTGACAGCTCTCTTCAGGAGATAGCGGATAAATCACTTAAAAATCAGATAATGGCAGTAACCAAGGAGGAGGCCCTTGCAAGCGGTCTTACTCCCGCAGGTGCCGTTGTCGTTCAGGATGTAAATACGGGAGCCGTGCTTGCCACCTCCTCTTATCCCAATTTCAGCCTTTCAACTTATTTTGAGGATTATCAGGCTTTAAGCGAGAATGAGGGCAAGCCCTTATGGAACAGAGCCGTGCAGAGCACCTATTCCCCAGGCTCTACCATGAAGCCGGTAATTGCCATCGCGGCACTTGAGGAGGGAATAATAACCGCATCCTCTAAGATATACTGCGAGGGACAGTACGAATATATAGATCAGGTCTTTGCCTGCTTCAACAAGACCGCACACGGCGGCATCAATGTTGAAAAGGCACTTCAGCATTCCTGCAATATCTTCTTCTTTGAGCTGGCAAGACAGCTGGGAATAGAGAAGATGAATACATATTCCTCCCTTTTCGGACTCGGTCAGAAAACGGGAATAGAGATAGCCGAAAGTGCGGGTATTCTTGCAGGTATTCAGTACAGAGATTCTCTGGGCCTTGGCTGGAAGGCGGGTGAAACGCTGCTTGCGGCTATCGGTCAGTCGGATAACTCCTTCACTCCCCTTCAGCTTAATAACTACTGTGCCACAATTGCAAACGGCGGCACAAGGTATGTCCCCTATCTCATAGAAAAGATCGTTTCCGCCGATTACAGATCCGGTATCTTTGAGCATACTCCCGAGATAGCTGTTGAAACAAATATCTCGAAAAGCACTCTTGATACTGTAAAAAAGGGAATGTATCTTGTTGCAAACGAGGGCTCCTGCGCCCCCTATCTCGGAAAGCTTAAATACAAGGTAGCCTGCAAAACGGGTACTGCGGAAAAAACACTTATCGTCAATGACAAAGTGGTTGAGGGTACCGACGGCTTTCTTATCGCCTTCGGTCCTTATGAGGATCCCGAAATTGCAATAACCGTTGTTATCGAAAACGCGGGCAGCGGCTCATCGACGGCTCAGGTCGCAGCCGACATATTCCGCTATTATTACAGCACTATTGACACTGCTCAGTTCGTTCAGCAGGAAAATACGGTCATCTGGTAAAAGGAGAATGATTATGGCATTAAAAACCGTCATTGCCTCAGGAAAGGGCGGAGTCGGAAAGTCCACTGTCTGTAAGGGACTTGCGATAAAGCTGGGAGAAGCAGGCAAAAAAACTCTGATAGCAGACTGCGATGCAGGGCTTTCCTCTCAGGATATAATGCTCGGCGTCTCCGAGAAGATAAATTTCACCTGGTACGACGCAGTAAGCGGAAGATGTGAAATAAAGGATGCGCTGACTGAGATCAACGAAAGCGTTTATCTTCTTCCCTCTCCCCCCACCCCCGTGAATGAGGACTGCAATGAGAAATTTTGTGAAATAATATCCTCTCTCGAGGAGGAATTTGATATCATTCTTCTTGATGCACCTGCGGGAATCGGAAGAGGACTTTTAAGAGCCGTGAATGCGGCTTCCGAGGCTCTTATCGTAGCCACGGCAGATGAGGTATCCGTCAAGGGTGCGGCTAAGGTAAACGAGGTGCTGGAGGAAAACGGAATCACTCAGTCAAGGCTTCTTATAAACCGCTACGATATAAAGGCGGCAAAAAAAGGAAGGCTTCTGACGGTGGATGAGCTTATCGACAAAACGCTTGTAAGACTTATAGGCATCGTGCCCGAGGATAAGAACATAATGTATTCCACGGTCAGCGAAAAAAAGCTTAAGACAAATAAAAGCTCAGGGGCATTTTCAAGGATAGCAAAAAGAATGCTGGGAGAAAATGTTGAGCTTACCCTTTCTCAATTGAAATAATTGTTGAAATATTAATATTTTTATGTTATTATAAATTAATAGTATATATTAATGCTGTTTACTTTTACTTAAGGATGGTGGATTTATGAATATTGCATTGATAGCACATGATTCAAAAAAGGAGCTTATGACACAGTTTTGTATAGCATACTGCGGCATATTGAGTCATCATTCCTTGTGCGCAACATCAACTACGGGAAAAATGATCGAGGATGCTACCGGTATCCCCATCAAGAAATTCCTTGCAGGCTCTCAGGGCGGCGCTCAGCAGATAGGCTCACTTATCTCCTGCAATGAGATAGATCTTCTTCTGCTCTTCCGTGACCCCCTTACAAGAAAGCCTTACGAACCCGATGACAATGACCTTCTGCGTCTTTGCGATGTACACAACATCCCCGTTGCAACAAATATTGCAACTGCAGAATCCCTTGTCAGAGGTCTTGAAAGAGGCGACCTTGACTGGCGTAACCTTGTAAAATAATTCTGTAAGGCAAAAAAGCTTTACCGAAAACACCTTTTGAATATTAAAGCCGTTATTTCTTACGGGGTAACGGCTAAAATAAATTATGACCTGTTTTGAGGATGATATGACATGGCACTTTTAACAAAGGCTCCGCGCGGTACAGCGGACACACTCCCCTCTGAAAGCTACCGTCTCAGATTTCTTGAGAACACTCTTTCAGAGACAGCGGGAATTTACGGTTTCAGAGAAATAAGAACACCCGTATTTGAGCATTCAGAGCTCTTTATGCGAGGAATGGGCGACACCACTGACGTTGTGCAGAAGGAAATGTATACCTTTAACGATAACGGCAACAGATCCATCTCCCTTCGTCCCGAGGGCACTGCAGGAACAGTCAGAGCCTTCCTTGAGCACGGACTTTACAATGAGCCTCTTCCCCAGAAATATTTTTATCTCACCTCCTGCTACCGCTATGAAAAGCCTCAGGCAGGAAGACTCAGAGAATTCCATCAGTTCGGTGTTGAAAGTCTCGGTACGGCTTCTCCCGCCGCTGATGCAGAGATAATCTCTCTTGCAAGAAATATTTTTGATTTCTTCGAGCTTGACGGAATAAGCCTTGAGATAAACTCCATAGGCTGTCCCGAATGCAGAAAGAATTACCACGCCGCATTATTAGAGTATTTCAATTCAAAAAAGGATGAGCTGTGCGAGACCTGTCTTTCAAGACTTGAGAGAAATCCCATGAGAATCCTTGACTGCAAGTCTCCCGTATGCTCCGCTATAGCAAAGGACGCTCCCGTAGTTCTCTCATATCTGTGTGAGGAATGCGAGGACCACTTCAAAAAGGTCAGAAAATACCTTGATGCGATGAATATTGATTACACGGTAAATCCGAGAATAGTAAGAGGACTTGACTATTATACCAAGACCGTATTTGAATTTGTCTCCTCCTCTATCGGCGCTCAGGGCACTGTCTGCGGCGGCGGACGCTATGACGGACTTATAAAGGAGCTGGGCGGAAACGCTCTTCCCGCCTGCGGCTTCGGAATGGGTATGGAAAGACTCATAATGCTTCTTGACGCTCAGAGAAAGGAGCTGCCCGACGCTGAAAGACCTCAGCTTTATATCGCTCCCGCATCTCCCGAATATTCATTTGAAGCAATGAGACTTGTAAGCGAGCTTCGCTATGAGGGACTTTCTGCTCTTACCGATCTCGGAGAGAGATCGCTTAAGGCACAGATGAAATATGCAAACAAAAAGAATGTAATGTATACTCTTGTCCTCGGTGAGGATGAAATAAAAACACATAAGGCAAGCGTAAAGAATATGGACACGGGCGAGCTTTCGGAGATATCCCTTGACAGCTTCTCGGAGGATTTTATGCACGTCACAATAAATGCCGCTCTCGGCGGTCTCGGTGCTGACTCTTTACAGGACTTGACTCTTATTGACGGAGGAAAAAAATAATGGAATTTGTATCAGGAATGAAAAGAACCGACTACTGCGGAAACTTCAGAGCCGCAGATGTAGGTAAAGAGATAACCGTTTTCGGCTGGGTTCAGAGAGTAAGAAACCTCGGCGGACTTATGTTTATAGACCTCAGAGACAGAACAGGCATCATTCAGCTTGCCTTTGACGAAAATACCGCAAAAGATGTATTCGAAAAGGCAGCCGGGGCAAGAAGCGAATATGTGCTTGCCGCAAGAGGCACCGTAAGAGAAAGAAGTGCAAAAACCGATAAGATCCCCACAGGTGATATCGAGGTATTTGTTGAGGAGATAAGAATTCTTGCAAAGAGTGAAACAACTCCCTTTGAGATAGTTCCCAACTGTCAGACAGCAGAGACCACAAGACTCAAATACCGTTATCTTGACCTTCGCCGTCCCGACCTTCAGAGCAATATTCTCTTAAGAAACAAGGTAACAAAAATAACAAGAGACTATTTCTACGATAACGGCTTCGTTGAAATTGAAACTCCCATCCTTATGAAGTCCACCCCCGAAGGAGCAAGAGACTTCCTTGTTCCCTCCCGTCTTCATAACGGAGAGTTCTATGCTCTTCCCCAGTCTCCTCAGCTTTATAAGCAGCTTTCAATGGTGGCGGGCTTTGACAGATATATGCAGATCGCCCGTTGCTTCCGTGACGAGGACTTAAGAGCAGACAGACAGCCGGAATTCACACAGATCGACCTTGAAATGTCCTTTGTTGATGTAGACGATGTTCTTGATATGATAGAAGGCTACATCGTAAAGCTCTTCAAGGAAGCAATAAATGTTGATATTCCCACTCCCCTTCCCAGACTCAAATATAAGGATGCTATGGAGCGCTACGGCTCAGATAAGCCTGACACCCGCTTCGGCATGGAGCTTTTCGATCTTTCAGATATCGTAAAGGACTGCGGCTTCAGCGTATTTGAGGGAACGATCGCAAACGGCGGTACGGTAAGAGGTATCACTGCAAAGAATGCGGTAAGCACCTACACAAGAAAAGAGATAGACAAGCTCACTGAATTTGCAAAGGGCATCGGTGCAAAGGGACTTGCATGGGTAAGATACACAGATGACGGCATTGCTTCATCCTTCGGAAAGTTCATCAGTGAAGAAAAAATGCAGGAGATCCTCACCAAGGCAGGTGCAGAAAAGGGCGACGTTGTATTCATCATCGGTGATACAAAGAAGAACCTTGTTCTCTCCATCCTCGGTGCTCTCAGAAATGAGGCCGCAAAGAAGCTTGATATCATCGGCGAGGGCTACAACTTCCTTTGGATCGTTGAATTCCCCTTCTTCGATTGGGACGATGAGACAAACAGCTGGGTAGCAATGCATCACCCCTTCACCTCTCCCATGGATGAGTGCATCCCCTATCTTGAAAGCGACAAGGGTGCTGTAAGAGCAAAGGCATACGACCTTGTATTAAACGGCATCGAGCTTTCAAGCGGATCTATAAGAATCACAGATCCTGAGCTTCAGGGCAAGATATTCGAGCTTCTCGGACTTTCAGACGAGGAAGCACACAACAAGTTCGGCTATCTTCTTGACGCCTTCCGCTTCGGACCTCCTCCCCACGGCGGTATGGGTATAGGTCTTGACAGACTTGTTATGCAGATGCTCGGAGCAGAAAGCCTCAGAGATGTTATCGCTTATCCCAAGCTCAAGGACGCAACAGAAGCAATGACAGAATGCCCCTCAAGAGTAGACGACGATCAGTTAAAGCTTTTGGGACTTACAATAAACACAGCAGAATAAAGGACAAAAAGAGTTAATGTAGCAAAAACTGCATTAACTCTTACTTTTTTGCACTGTCACTAAAAGTGGTGAGTAAGTGCGCTTTTTACTTTAAGTGATATTCTTTCCTTCGGAAAGAGTGATATTATGCACTTTTCGGCATAGTGATATCGAAATCTTCGATTTCAGTGTTATTTTATTCGCATAAAACTGTCCGAAGGACAATATCACAATGCGTAGCATTATATAACTGCGAAGCAATATCACTCGCCGCAAGGCGAATAAAACTGCGTGAGTGTCCTCTATACACCCACACATCTGAGTCGTCTTTTTCCGTAAGCGAAAATACTTAAGAAAACAAAAACAGCGGAAAGAACAAGAGCTATCAGAGGAAATATAACGGCGTAAGGATAATTCTCCCCTGCGATATTATAGCTTATACCCCACCAGAGCGTCTTACTCCAATCGGCAATAAGTATCACGGGAAAAAGCGCAAAGCACGAATCGGTGGCAGAATACGGTACGATGTATTCATAGCTGTGAACAATTGCTCTTACAGCAAGAGGAAAAGAGAATACAGCGAAGGTAATGCTGAGAGCCGAAAAGGAGCCGTGCGACAAGGCGGAGATCAGAAGAGCAGAAGTGCTTACAATAAGAATTGCCGAAAAGAAAACCAATATAATAAAGCCTGTAAACTCCGCGTTGGTAACGGCATTTCCGAAAAATCGGAGATTTTCCGTTGTGATCTCATCGGCATTTCTCATAAGCGACAGACGGATATCTCCGTCAGCCCCCGAAAAGCCGTAGAAGCTAAAGCACAAAAGTGCAGTCAATAACGAAAACAAGAGAAAGACTCCCGTGCAAATGATTATTCCGGAAAGGGTCTTTGCAACAGCAAGTCTGCTTCTTCCGAATTTTGAGGTAAGAAGAAGCACATCCGTTCCTGCCGTGTATTCTCCTGAAAAAACAAGAGCCGAAATAATAAGAGACGCCGCAACAGATAAAATACCTACAAAGGAAAGCTTCTGACACAGCACCTCGTAGCCACCGCTGTAGCGGTATAATGCAGGCACAGAAGACGCGGGAATAACATCCTCTATTTTCTTAAAGCCCTCGATGACAGTACCGACCGTGGCAGTGCCCGTAACGGGATCATATACCGTGCCCATGGGAGTTCGGTCAATAAAGCAGTTGTATACGGAATATATTTCACAGGAGCATACATCATACTGAAAGCCGAAACGCTTTTCAGCTTCCGCTAAAAAGTCCTCATCAAGAACCTTTCCGTCGAAGGGCATACATTGCTCCTTTTCCCATTTTATTGCTTCAAGACCGCTGAAAATTGCAAACTCACCGTCATACTTATCGTATCCTCTGTGAGTAAAGAATATGATATCAACGGCAAAATATATAAACAGCAGACAGTAAAGCAGAAGAATTCCCTGCACTATGCGGTTTTTCAGAAGCTTTCTGTTTTCATCGGATATCAGACTTATCATTTTTTCACCCCGCTGTCATTGAAGCAATAAAGATACAGATCCTCAAGCCGTGCTTCACATTTTTTTGCATTTTCAGTAGGCTTTTCATCAGAAAGTATACGGATAACTGCATTTTCTCCCTCAGTATTTATATTAATTACGGTATATTTCTCTTCAATTTCGCAAAGCCTTTCGTAAGAAGTACTGATCTCATATACCCTGTCCTTTATTTTATCCGTAAGCTCCTCTGCCGTTCCGCTTCTTATAAGCTCACCGTTTTTCATGATCAGTATCTTATCGGCAATATGCTCTATATCTGATACGATATGAGTTGAAATAATAACTATTCTGTCCTTTGAAAATACCGACAGAAGATTTCTGAATCTTACTCTTTCCTTAGGATCAAGTCCGGCCGTGGGCTCATCTAAAATAAGCACACGGGGCTCTGAAAGCATAGCCTGTGCAATACCGAGCCTTTGCTTCATTCCCCCGGAAAAGGTCTTGATCTTCTGCTTTTTTTCATCGCTTAAGGACACGCTTTCAAGTAATTCTTCAATTCTTTTTTCTGCCGTCTTTTTATCTATCCCCTTAAGCGATGCCATATAAAAAAGGAATTTTTCGGCGGTAAAATTCGGATAAAATCCGAAGCTTTGCGGAAGATAGCCGAGAATATCTCTGTAATTCTCCCCGAGAGAGCCTATCTCTCTGCCGTTAAAGCGTACCTCCCCCGAGGAAGGCGAAAGAATATCGCAGATAAGCCGCATCAATGTGGTCTTTCCTGCTCCGTTAGAGCCGAGAAGAGCATAGACGCCGGGAGAAAAGGAAAAGGAAAGCCTGTCCACGGCTATTTTATTTCCGAAATTTTTTGTAAGTCTGTCAATTACAAGCTCATCGCCCTTCATATACATCCTCCGTTCTGAGAATTCTTTTTATTCTGACAAAGTATAAAAATACGAATACCGCAAGGCATATGCACCACCAATGAAGATATTTTCCTGAAAAGATATCAATGCTTCGGATATTCATAAGAGCATATACCGTCAGTGATAAAATGATGCCTGTTACCGAAAAAACAAAGATAAGGCTTTTATTTCTGAAAAGCCTGAAGAAGGTAAGACATAAAACACAGGTGAAGACATAAATTGCGGCAGAATACAAAAGCTCAGACACATCACTGCCGCCGAAGGCAACGGCTGCCGTTACCAATAAAAAGTCAACTGTGCCTGTTATAAGAAGCTTGAATATCAGAAGGCTTCTCAGGTCATATTTGCAGGCACGCTCCAGCTCCCACATATCAAAATATGCGTTTTTGAGTATTTCACAAAGAGCAGTTACCGCAACAATGGGAATCAGGGGAAGAATTGAGAATTTACCGTGATCGATAAAAATAAATATGAGAAGAAATAATGTCTGAACGAGCCAGAAGAGAAAAGAGATATTGGAGAGCACGTTTTTAAGCCTTGTAAAAACCGAAAGTCGGTTTTTATATTTGTTCCCTATATCCCGTGATAACAGTTCTGCCGTTTTTTCCGCCTCGGCTTTTTCATACATAATACTGTCTCTCAGAAGCCTTTTAAGTCTTATATCATTCATACTATTCCCTCCTCCTTAAGTAATATTTTCAACTTTTCCTTTCCTATGTGAATACGGGATTTTACGGTGGAAACATTTACATTTGTAATTTCTGCAATTTCCCTGCTTTTCAGCCCCGAAACGAATTTCAGAAGAACGGCATCTCTTTGCTCAGCGGGAAGACGCATAAGTGCCCGTCTCACGGCATCTTTTCTTGAAAGCACATCCTCAAATACATCTGCGGGAATAATATACTCTGCCTCATCAAGGCTCACCTCTTCCCTTCTGCTTCTGAAATGATCCGCAAGAGCATTACGGGCTATCTTCATAAGAAAGGCATTGAAATATGTCTGCTCGCGGTAATCCTCCAGTGCGTTTATAAGGCGGATAAACACCTCCTGAGTCAGATCATAGGAGAGATGCTCATCTCCTGTCTTAAAGCGTATATATTTATATACCCTGTCATAGTTATTGACTATAAGCTCCTTTGTAAGCTCTGCTTCGCCGTTTTTTATACGCAAAACCAACATTGCATTACGGATATTGCCGTTCATTTCCTCACCCCTTTCATATATAATAACGGAAAAAACAATAAAAAGGATTAAAGTTGAAAAAATTTTTTTAATATATTATAATTAATCAAAAGATATCAAAGAGGCAGTATTATGTATAATGATAAATTAAGCTTTAACGCGGACGGAAAATTCAGAATAATGCAGATCGCGGATGTGCAGGAGGGGGCAAGGGTATCGCCCGATACCTTAAGGCTCATTGACCTTGCGATCCGAAAAGAAAGACCTGAGCTTGTTGTATTTACGGGAGATCAGATCTACGGTGTGCATCCGTCCTTTTATATGGGTGACAAAAGAGAACTGACGAAAAATACAGTAAAAACGATTGCAGAGGCTGTAAATAAGCACGGCATCCCCTTTGCGGTCACCTTCGGAAACCATGACGACCAGTCAGGGCTTTCAAACGCGGAACAGTCCGATATTTATGCTTCTTTTCCCTTTTGCGTCAGGACCGAATACCGAAGCGAGGATGACAAGGGAAGCTTCAGGATCCCCCTTTACAGTGAAGAAAAGCATATATTTGATATCTACCTTATAGACTCCAACGGACAGAGCATCACGGGAGAGTATCTCCCCGTATCAAAAGAGCAGATAACCTGGTTTTTAAGCGAGCAGGAGAAGGCAAGGGAAAACGGAAAATATACCAACGGCATTGTTTTTCAGCATATTCCCGTTCCCGAATTCTATGACATCTTAAAGCCCTCGGCATTTTACAAAAAAGGGGCCGTAGAGGCGTTCAGAACCCACAAGGGTGAGTTTTATACTCTGCCTGAGGATATCCTTAAAAACGGCGGTTTTATGGGTGAATCCCCTGCCATCCCTGACAAGAATTCAGGTGAATTCGCCGCCCTCAAAAAAAACAAAAATATCCTTGCCCTTATCGTCGGCCACGATCATATTAATTCCTTTGTAGGAGAAAAGGACGGCATCAGGCTCATATACACTCAGTGTGCAGGCTTTAATGTTTACGGTCCCGGACTTAAAAGAGGGGTGCGCATAATAGAGCTTGACAAAAATGACACAAGCACCTTCAGGACGCATACGCTTACCTACGGTGAGCTGACAGATGAGCCCTTATCGGCACCCTTAAAGGAGTTTATGCTCACTCATATTCCCACAAGCATGGAGCAGGTAAAACGGCTTGCCGCTATTAGCATCGCCGCAGGCACGGTATTCTGCGCTTGTGCCGCCTGCTATTTCTTAAAAAAGAAATAATTTATCATCATAAAAGGATTCATCTTACAGGAAAGCTTCTGACAAAACAGCAAGTATTCCTTACAAGGAGCATTTGCGTCTTGGCATTCTGCACGCTTCGGCTAACAAACGGAGCGTGCTTTTCTATATCAGAAATCCCGTTAAGCCGTAAAAATCATATCCTGCTTTGCCCTATGTAATACAAAGACAAAATTTATCCCTTTTCACGGAAAATTGGGGAATCATATTACTCACTTTAATCATTTTGTGCTTCGCACTTGGGAACCCCCGGCGAGGGTTCCCAACGAAAAACAGTCCACCGGACTGTTTTTCTCCCCTCCTGCGCTATTGCAAGCTTGAGAGATTTCGCACTCTGC
>JAFSGH010000080.1 GCA_017440965.1 Clostridia bacterium
AGCATAAGAGATTTCGCACTCTGCGGAGTGCGACAAGAGGCTCTGCCTCTTGACACCGTGAGCTTTTGAAAAAGCTCAAGCAAAACTTTTCCCCGGCACTCCCGTGCCGACATCATTCCCCAACTTTCCGTGAAGAGGGAAATAAAAGTCTGAAGGCTCTGCGAAAAAGCAGGCTTTTTTCAAAGACGGACTGTCTTAAGCATCTTTTGTGAGGTTTATTATGTTAGGTGCAATAATCGGAGATATTGTCGGGTCTCCCTATGAGTTTTCTTCCGACAAGGAAAAGGATTTTGAGCTTTTTACCGATGATTCCCGTTTTACCGATGACAGCCTTATGACAATAGCGGTGGGCTGTGCCTGTGCTGAGGCCGATATCGAGGATGAGGAAGGCTTCAAGTGGCTTGTTATCAATTTTATGCGTGAGATAGGACGGCAGTATCCCGAGGCAGGCTACGGCGGTATGTTTTATGACTGGCTTTTCAGTGACGAAGATTATTCCTACGGAAGCTTCGGAAACGGCTCGGGAATGAGAGTGTCTCCCACGGCGTGGGCGGCTGATAATATCACCGATGTGAGACGGCTTGCAAGATGGTCTGCTGAGGTGACTCACGATCATCCCGAGGGAATAAAGGGCGCCGAGACAATTGCAAGTGCTGTATTTCTTGCGAGAACGGGAAAAAGCAAGGATGAAATAAGAGAATATATCGAGGAGAATTTCTATACCCTTGATTTTACCTGCGACAGCATCCGTCCCTCGTATTCCTTTGATGTAACCTGCTCCGGCAGTGTTCCCCATGCAATAGTCTGCTTTCTTGAAAGCACGGATTTTATTGATGCAATAAGAAATGCCGTATCGCTGGGCGGTGACGGAGATACCTTGGCCTCTATGGCAGGAGCAATTGCAGAAGCATTTTACGGTACAGATGCCGAAACGGAGGAAACGGCACTAAGCTACCTTGATGAGAATATTACTGAGTATTATCTTTCATATTCTTCGGTTTTATATAAGTAATAAAGAGTATATGCCCGTGCTTAGGTAAATGCCTTCATCAAGACATTTATTATTGAAAATAATTTTCATAAAATAGAAAAAAGCATTCTGATTCAACCCCCCCCGATCTTCGTGGGCAAGCTGATGTTTTTTGATATACAGGATATTACTTACAAGGCGGGCAATTTCCTGTATAATAATAAAAGTGCAGACCTTTGCGGCCTGCACTTTTTTAGTCTTGTCTTATTTCTTCAAGTCCTACTGCTGCGCGGAGAATGATTCTTGCGTCTGCGGCGGTGATGTCATTGTCGCGGTCCACATCTCCTCTTTTTATTATCTCTGAAGTTTTATTTTCAAGTCCCACTGCGGCTCTTAATGCAAGTCTTGCATCCTCAGAGGTTATATCTCCGCTTTTGTTGAGATCTCCGTAAAAGGGGACGACAGGCTCGGGAGCAGAATATACCGTCTCAAAAATATCCCTTACTCTGCCGAAGCGGTCATCATCAGTCTTTGCTCCGTATGCCAGAATGAGAAGCTGTCTTTTTTCCTTTTCTGCGAAGGCAACAAGGCATTTTCCTGCGGAATTTGTTGTTCCCGTTTTTAAGCCGTGGGCATATTCATAATAGTATTTGCTGTCGGGATTGAGAAGAAGATTGGAGTTTGTCCAGGTGATATTCTCTCCTGAGGTGAAATAGAACTTATTGCTGTGAATATTTGCGATTGAAGCTATGATCGCATTATTTGCCGCCGCCTTTGCCACCCTTGTCATATCGGAGGCGGTGGAATAATGGTTTATATCGTCCCAGCCCTCGGGATTTACAAAAAAGGTGTTATTGCATCCGAGAGTTCTTACATATTCGTTCATAAGATTGCAGAAATATTTTACGGCCTCAGTATCGGAAAGCTTATTGTTTCCCGAATGAACTCTTGCGGTATTTACGGCAACGGTATATGCAGCGTCATTGCCCGAGGGCAAGAGCATTGCGGCAATGAGGGTGCGAAGCTTAAGTCTGTGTCCCTTTGCAATAAAGCTTACGCTGGAATTCGGCTTTATGAGGGAGATCTCCGTGCCTACTGTCAGCACACGGTCAGGTCCCAGCACATCAAGGGCAACAAGGCTTGTGACAAGCTTTGTCGTGCTTGCAACCGATATTTTTTCATCTGCATTTTTTGAATAAATAAGCTTGTCCTCAGAAAGATCGTAAACCGTCACTGCGTGTATATTTTCGGCAAGAGCGGCTATCCTCTTTTCTGTCTCATTGACCGATGCAAAGGCAGGAACAACGACCGATGACAGCAAAAGAAGGCAGAGGAATATATTAAAACAGCTTTTGATTATAGTCTTCATCTGTTCACTCCGTAATTTTTTTCGACAAGAGTATAACACAGAAGCAGACAATAATCAACAAAAAACACCTTGTTTTTCCGTTGGTAATTTTTAAGATTTTATGGAATTACATATATTCCGGGGAATATATGTAAAAATTAAGCCTTTGCCGGGATTTTGTAAGAAGGCTGTCCGATTTTTTGTATGAATGAAAAAAGCCTTCCCTGGAGGAAGACCTTATCGGAAGAGTGTTATTTCAACTCCCGTATAATAATGCTTTATTATCTCTTGCCAGGAGTAGCCCTGCCGTGCAAGATAATCTGCACCGTATTGTGAAAGCCCCACTCCGTGGCCGTAGCCCTTAACGGTAAAAATGACCTTGTCCTTTTCTACTTTTGGAGTTATCGCGGCGGAGCGAAGGGAAAAAAGCTCACGCAGAGCCTCTCCGGTAAAGACATTTTTGTTGATCTTAATTGATAAAAGCGTGCCCGCATCGGAATAAACTGCATCCTCAAATGTGATATCTTCGCTGATATTTTTTGCACCGCTGTCCTTAAGAATATTGCAAAACTCCGTTATGGTGAAGCTTTCCTCGGAAAGATATTTCGGAGATAACCTGTCTCCCGTGCTTTCGACACTAACAAGATACGGGTATTCTCCCTCCCATATGTTTTGTGCATTTTCCGTTTTTCCGGGGCTTATTGCGTGATAGACCGCATTTATCAGCTCACCCTCGTTTGTTATGGAATAATCGATCGAATTATCGACGGCATCGGCTATTTTTTTATAGTATTTATCAAAATCTTTTCCCCAGCGCTCCTTCATTTCTTCCGTTGTCATATATGCCTGATGCTTTTTCGGATCGGTGGATATCACTGCACCCTGAAGTGCCTCTTGCTCTCCCGAGATTATTTTTTTTCTTGCAAGAGTTGCCGCCGCAACGGCTCCCGCACTTAATGCTTCGGAATGAAACTGAGCAGGCATCTCCGCGGCAACGACACCGATTATGTAATCCCTGAAATCCAATGTCATAGTCTTGTTTTCGTCTGTGCTGAATACGCTTATTGTTTCAAATGACAATTCCTTTATTGAGCTATCATCTTCGGATGGCACCTCACGGGCGTTTCCCGTAAGGCATAAAAAGGTAAGGCTCGGTACTAAAAGCATTGTAAGTGCGGTAATTACGGATATTATTATATTCTTTTTCATTACTTCCATCCTTTTGATAGCAGTTTTTCGACAATCAGTGCCGATATCAGAGCCGTTATTCCCGAAAGCCAGACGGGGAGCATCACGGAGAAGGGAGCAGTGCTGCCAGCGTTCTCTCTTAAGGAAGCGACGGTGGTCGGTATAAGCGTCAGTGCCGCAGAATTTATTATCACAAAGCGTACGCATTCATCGTCTGCCGTGTCGCTGCCCGATATGCTTTTCATTCTCCGCATCGCTTCAATTCCTAAGGGTGTTGCCGCATTGCCCAGCCCTAAAAGATTTGCCGTTATGTTGGCACAAATGGCTGTGCCCGCAGAGGTCTTGCTGTAGTTCGGGAATATCAGCCGCATAAACGGTGAAAGCAGTCTCTGAAGCAGCTTGTCAATTCCCGCCTTTGTCATGATCTCGGTTATGCCGTTCCACAGAGCAAGACTTCCCAAAAGCTTTATTGCAGTTTCGACGGCATTTACGGCACCGTTAAGTATTCCCGACGGGAGTTCGTCAAGGCGATTCGTTATAAGTGCAAAAATAAAGGAGAGGGTGAGCATCGCACCCCATACATAATTCATCATAGTAAAATCTATTCGGAAAAAGGTATTTTTATTACGGAAAAAAATACAGAAAAACCGAGTGAAAATGGGAAAATATGCCAAAAATAGAAAAATATTATTGAAAATTCCAAGGCAATATTGACTTTTATGGTAAAATATGTTATTTTTGCAATGAAAAACCAAATCGGAAAGGAAAATGCATATGAAAGCAACAGGTATTGTAAGAAAGTTTGACGAAAACGGAAGATTTGTGCTTCCTATGGAGCTGAGAAAGAAGCTTCGCCTTAATACTCAGAATGATGCTGTCGAGATATTTGTGGATGAGGATATGATAATACTGAGAAAATATGAGCCCTCCTGCATTTTCTGCGGTGATATGGAGGATCTCAGAGATCTTAAGGACAAAAAGATCTGCAGAAAATGTGCAAATAAGATAAACATCCTTTTTGAGGATTAAAAAATTGGGTTCTTCACGGAAAGTTGGGGAATGATGTCGGCACGGGAGTGCCGGGGAAAAGTTTTGCTTGAGCTTTTTCAAAAGCTCACGGTGTCAAGAGGCAGAGCCTCTTGTCGCACTCCGCAGAGTGCGAAATCTCTCAAGCTTG
>JAFSGH010000081.1 GCA_017440965.1 Clostridia bacterium
AAACAGTCCACCGGACTGTTTTTCTCCCCTCCTGCGCTATTGCAAGCTTGAGAGATTTCGCACTCTGCGCAGTGCCACAAGAGGCTCTGCCTCTTGACACCGTGAGCTTTTGAAAAAGCTCAAGCAAAACTTTTCCCCGGTACTCCCGTGCCGACATCATTCCCCAACTTTCCGTGAAGAGGGGAAAAATTCTTTAATAAAATTTCACAAACTTTTTGCGGAGGATCCTGAGGATTCTCCGTTTTTTCGTCATTTTATACGGAGCGGGTTGAAATCTATTGTGCAAAATATATAAAAATTTGCCTTTTGATTTGTTTATTGTGTAGATGGTGATTGTTTTTCGACAAAATGCTTTATTGTGCATATTGCACAAAGAACACTGCGGCTGTTTGTGCAAAACTACTTGACATTTTTGTTTTTCTGAGTATAATGAGTATGTAATCAAACGAAAGGAGTACTGATATGAAAGAGTACAGAGAAATTTACAGAGCAGAAGAAAAGCTTATCAATGAGATCGAAGGCATGAAGAAGTTTTCTTTCAAGAAACTCCTTAAGGTAATTGAACTTGATGCACTTCTCAGATATTACAATGACTGAGTAGTCTCGGTTCAGCCTTAGGCCACCGACAACAATGCCCCTAAAGGGCTTTACATATATAAGCTTCAGGACAGCATATGCTGTCCTTTTTCTTTTGCGGGAAATTACTTATTAATGTTGAAAATAATGAAAATATCTGTTAAAATAGATTGGATATTTAAATGATCGGAGTGATAAGATGAAAAGGCTGATTTCTTTGGTTCTCGTGTTGTTTTTATTTGCGGAGATATTTTCATCCTGCTCCTCCGATGATCCCGTGGTGCTGTTTTTTGCCATGGACTCTGCCGCAGGCTCCTTTGATCCGCAGATAGTATCGGATGCGACTGCAGGCGTAGTGGTGCGTAATTGCTTTGAGGGACTTCTCAGAAAGGACGAAAACGGCGACATAGTAAACGGTGTTGCAAAAAGCTATTCCGTATCCTCTGACGGGCTTACATATACCTTTCAGCTGAGAGAGGATGCCGTGTGGCATCTTACGAGCAATGCACAAAAGCAGCTTGAGGGCAAGCTTCCCGAGGATTTCTCTTTATCTGTTACTGCCTATGATTTTGAATTTGCTCTTAAAAGAGCGGTCTCTCCCGAAACTAAGGCACCGCTGTCATATATGCTTTATAATATAGTAAATGCCCCGGAGATACTTTCAGGTGAAAAGGATAAGCATGAGCTTGGAGTTGAGGCTGTGGGTAAGTATACTCTTAAGATAACTCTCAGTGCTCCGCAGAATAATTTTGAAGAGGTATTATGTGAAAGCATATGTATGCCCTGCAATGAGACCTTCTTCAATGCCTGTGCGGGAAGATACGGCACTCTTATTAAATTTTTACTTTCAAACGGACCGTTTTATCTTTCACGCTTTGATGAAAGCTCTTACAGAATAAATAAGGCCTCCGATTATATAGGAGAAAGCGTTGCGGTCCCCGATTATGTATGGCTTTATGTGGTTGAGGATGAGGCAAAGCTCAGGGATGTTCTGGAAAAGGACACATATTCCGGAGCGGTCGTTTCGGAGGATGTGTATTCCTCTATGAAGCTTGATGCCGATAAGACGGTCATTGAGACTCCCAATATCATAAAGGGACTTATAATGAATCTTTCCGATGCGGTAACGGGAGAAGAGAATATAAGAAAAGCACTTGCCGCGGCAACCGACACCGAGGCGGTCGCTGCTTCTGCAGGAAAACAGCACGCTTTAAGTATTGTGCCCTTGAGTGCTGCAGAAAAGGGTATTGGCACACATCCTGAGCCCTTCAGCGAGGAAAAGGCTGTTGTATATCTTAAAAACGGAATGGAAAAGCTTGAAAAAACGAGTATAGATATAGCGCTTCTTTGTGAAAAGAGATATGAGGATGCTATGAAAAGACTTGTTCAGGAATGGCAGAGAATACTCGGTATATATGTTAATTTTACGGTGAAAACGGGCACTGCCGCAGAGGTCAGAAGGGCTGTTGATTCGGGTAATTATCAGGTAGCCTTCTGTGATTATACGGCTCAGACGGACAGTGCATATGAATATTTCGGAACCTTTACCGCGTCATCGCCCTATAATATCACGGGATATGACGGCTTCGGTATGGAGGAGCTTCTTGCAAAGCTTCACAGCGGTGACAGGGATAACTACAATTCCGTGTATGCTTCTATAGAAAGTAAGCTGTCCGCGGCATCTGTGCTTCTTCCCGTATGGTCCGAGAGCTCATATTTTGTCATGACGGAAAATGTCAGGGATGTCCTGTTCTTTTCGGGAAGTGACAAGCTGTATTTTCATAAAGCAACCAATGTCAGATAAGAAAGGTCAGTGAGTTTTATGTCAGTATTTAATCCTTTTCGTGCAGTCAGACCTGAAAAAGAGTACGCTTCCTCAGTCGCCGCACTTCCTTATGATGTTATGAATTCTGAGGAGGCACGGGAAAAGGTAAAGGGAAAGCCCTATTCCTTTATCCGTGTGGATAAGGCAGAGGTGGAATTGCCTGAGGATACCTATCTTTATTCCGATGAGGTATATAACAAGGCAGCCGAAAATCTCAGAAGGCTTACAAATGAAGGCATCTGCAAAAAAGAGGATAAAGCCTGCTTTTATATATACAGACAAATAATGGGAGATGTATGTCAGACAGGTCTTGTGGGCTGTGCAGGTGTTGACGATTATATAAATAATGTAATAAAAAAGCACGAGCATACGAGAGCCGACAAGGAAGAGGACAGAATACGCCATGTGGATACCTGCGATGCAAATACAGGTCCCATATTTCTCTGCTACAGAAGACACGAAGTAATAGATGCAATTATTGACAAATATACTTCTTTTGCTCCCGAATACGATTTCGTTTCCGAGGGAGATGTTAAAAACACCGTGTGGGTGGTATCTGACGAAAAGGATATTTCCGATATAAGTTCCGCCTTTGCAGCCGTTCCCGCTCTTTATATCGCAGACGGCCATCACAGAGCTGCTTCAGCTGTAAAGGTCGCTCTCAGAAGAAGAGAAGAAAACCCCGGCTTTACGGGAGATGAGGAATTCAATTTCTTCCTTGCAGTAGCCTTCAGAGCCGAGGAGCTTAAAATAATGGACTATAACCGTCTTATTAAGGATAAAAACGGTCTCAGCGATGAGGAGCTTTTTGAAAAGCTCGGCGAGAGCTTCATTATAGAGGAAAAGGACAGTGCCGTAAGTCCCGACAAAAGACATACCTTCGGCTTTTACTGTAATAAAAAATGGTACAGGCTTACACTTAAGGACGGACTTTGCGACGAGGATGATGTTCTTCAGAGTCTTGATGTCTCCGTGCTTCAGAAATATGTTATTTCCTCTATCTTCGGCATCGAGGATCCGAGAACCGACAAAAGAATTGATTTCGTCGGCGGTATAAGAGGACTTAAGGAGCTTGAAAGACGCTGTGCGGAGGATATGGAGATCGCCTTTTCCATGTATCCCACATCTATGGATGAGCTTATGGCTATTGCAGATTCCGGCAGAGTTATGCCCCCCAAATCCACCTGGTTTGAGCCGAAGCTCTTAAGCGGTCTTTTTGTTCACGAGCTTAAATAATTTTTGACATTTAGCAAAAAAAGTTTAAAAAACACTTGCATTTTAAACTATTATCTGTTATTATGACTTTTGCTGATTTAGATATTAGGGTTTATCCCTGAAAATAAGAGGGAGGTGCGCTCCATGGCAAAATGTGATTTTTGCGGTAAGGACGTAAAGTTCGGTATTCAGGTTTCTCACTCACACAGAAGATCAAACAGAACCTGGAAGCCCAATGTAAAAAGAGTGAAGGCTATCGTTAACGGTTCTCCTTGCAGAGTTTATGCTTGCACACGTTGCATGCGTTCCGGTAAGGTTGAAAGAGCTGTCTGATTTTACGATTAAGTAAAGAACGGTAAAAAGGCTATCTCGTAAGAGATAGCCTTGAGTCTTTTTATGGCACAAGAAAACGGCTTCGCCGTACGCATCAGCGACCGTTTTCGAATAGTCCGTCTGCGAGGAAAGTATGCTTTCCTCGGTGGCGGACATTCAAAAAACGCTTTTCTGAAGCCGTTTGCTTACATGAATAATACTCAGCAGCCGAATTTTCTTTCCCACGCAGTGAGCGTATTTTTCATAAGCATTGTAATTGTCATAGGACCTACACCGCCGGGAACGGGAGTGATATATGAAGCCTTTTCCTTTACTGCTTCAAAGTCAACATCACCTGTGACCTTGCCGTTTTCAAGACGGTTTATGCCCACGTCAATAACTATTGCGCCTTCTTTTATCATATCCTCTGTGATAAAGCCCGCTTTTCCTATGGCGGCAATAACGATATCTGCTCTTCTGACCTCCTGAGCGAGGTCTTTTGTTTTTGAGTGGCAGACAGTGACTGTTGCATTTTCCTGAAGCATCAGAAGTGCGGCAGGCTTTCCTACGATGTTGCTTCTTCCGACTATAACACAGTGCTTGCCGGAAATTTCTATTCCCTCATATTTCAGCATCTCCACAACGCCTGCAGGCGTACAGGGTGCAAAGCAGGGCTTACCTGCCACAAGATTTCCCGTGCTTACGGGAGAAAATCCGTCCACATCCTTTTCGGGAGAGATGGCATCTATGACCTTATTTTCATCCATATGAGAGGGGAGAGGAAGCTGACAGAGAATACCGTCAATTCCGTCATCGTTATTAAGCCTTTCTATGAGAGAAAGAAGCTCAGCCTCGGGAGCATCCTCTGAAATTGCATATTCATATGAGGTAAAGCCGCATATCTCACAAGCCTTCTTTTTGTTGTTGACATAAATTCTTGAGGCAGGGTTGTTGCCGACAATGATAACGGCAAGGCCTGGAGCTCTGACAGAGTCTTTTCTGTTTTTTACTGCTTCAGCCGTTTTCAGTCTTAATTCCTCGGATATTTTCTTTCCGTCTATTATTTTTGCACTCACGGTATCACTTCCTTATATTATTAAACATATTATATTAACTGCTGCCTCCGCTTGTCAACAGTAAAAAACTGCGGTCTATTAATTAAATTAATTGATTTTTTCTGAAACATTCATTGATGTGATGCTTTTTTGGGAAATATTTGCCTTGACAATCGCAGGAACTTGTAATAATATTCTTAATGTTAAATGAATATATCCGATATATTCAAAACAAATCCAAACGGAGGAAAATGAAATGAAAAAGTTTTCAAAGGTAATTGCACTTCTTCTCAGCCTTTCACTTGTTCTCTGCTTTGCTGCTTGCGGCGGTAACACAGAAGAAACAACAGCAGGTTCAGAAGAAACAACAGCAGGTTCAGAAGAAACAACAGTAGCTGCTGATATCGCTTATGATCTTACAAAGGAAGGCGAATACACAGCAGACAACACCGAATATGTTATCGGTGCAACAGGTCCCCTTACAGGTGACGCAGCTTCCTACGGTATTTCCGTACAGCAGGGCGCTCAGCTTGCTATTGATGAGATCAATGCAGCAGGCGGTCTTAACGGCGTAAACTTCAAGCTTGATATGAAGGATGACAAGGCTACAGCTCCTGATGCATCCACAGGCTACGATGCTCTCTTTGAAGCAGGTATGCAGGCTTCTCTCGGCAGTGTTACTTCCGGTTCAGCTGAATCCTTTGCTACAAGAGCTGCTGAGGACGGAGTTTTCTCCCTTACTCCTTCAGCTTCCGCTGATCCCGTAATCAATGCAAGCAACAATTCCTTCCGCGTATGCTTCGGTGATCCCGACAACGGCATTATGTCCGCTGAGAAGCTCGCTAAGGAATACAAGAACATCGGTGTTATCTATGATTCATCCGATGCTTATTCCTCAGGTATCTATGATGCTTTCAAGGCAAAGATGGCTGAGCTCAACGTAACATACATTGAGCAGTCCTTTGACGCAGAAAACAACCGTGACTTCTCAACTCAGGTTGAGGCTCTCAAGGATTGCGATGTTATCTTCCTTCCCATCTACTACACAGAGGCAGGACTTATTGCTAAGGCTTGTGTAGCTAAGGGCTGCGATGCATTCCTTTTCGGCTGCGACGGTCTTGACGGTGTTGCTTCTCAGATCGATGCTACTGTTACAAACAAGATCAGCTACCTCACTCCCTTCGATGTAAACAGCGAGGATGCTAAGGTTTCTGCTTTCGTAACAGCTTATGAAACAAAGTATTCTGCAAAGCCTGACCAGTTCGCTGCTGACGGCTACGATGCAGTTTACGCTATCTTCGAGGCTATGAAGGCTCTCGGTGTAAACAATGTTAAGGTTGATCCCATTGAGCTCGGTAAGGCTCTTACAGCTACATTCACATCCGCTGATTTCTCCTTCGACGGAGTTACAGGCGGCATGGTATGGGATGCTTCAGGTGCATGCGTAAAGGAACCCATCATTGTTGAACTTCAGTAATCAATACTGAGCGATTCGTCTATATGCCTGAAGGGAAATCCCCTTCGGGCATATACTTGCCTTTGGCAGTACTTGAAAAATCGGCATTTTTGCCTTGATTTTTTTAGTTTTTTGCTTTTATTCATTTTTTTATTCCGTTTGAAAAAAACTCCAGAAAAGGAGAAGCTCTATGAGTATTCTGTTTGACGGGCTCAGTCTCGGTGCTATATATGCTCTTATCGCACTTGGTTATACTATGGTTTACGGTATTGCCAAGATGCTGAACTTTGCACACGGCGATATTATTATGGTCGGTGCTTATTCTGTTTTTGTAACACTTGCTTCAGGCGGGCACATTGCACTTGCCTGTATTCTTTCAATAGTTTTATGTGTCATTATGGGTGTCGTTGTCGAAAAGGTGGCTTATAAGCCCCTTCGAGGCTCATCACCTCTTGCAGTTCTTATTACCGCTATCGGTGTAAGCTATCTTCTTCAGAGTATATCACAGCTTATCTTCGGTGCAGATCCCAAGAATGTAACCATCGCATCTCTCGGTGCTGTTACTCTTTTCGGTGCAAAGATAAGCGTGTCTTCAATAGTAACACTTGTAATCGGTGCTGTCATTATGGCTGCTCTTACGGTTTTCGTAAAGAAAACAAGAACCGGCCGTGCTATGGTCGCAGTATCTGAGGATAAGGGTGCGGCAATGCTTATGGGTATCAATGTAAATAAGATAATATCCGTAACCTTTGCTATCGGCTCTGCACTTGCAGCAGCGGCCAGCCTTTTCTATCTTATGCAGATACCCTCCGTTGAACCGACGCTCGGCTCAATGCCCGGTATCAAGGCATTCACTGCAGCCGTTATCGGCGGTATCGGCTCAATCCCCGGTGCTATGATAGGCGGTGTGCTTCTGGGTGTTATTGAGAAGGTATGTCTCAGCGTACCCGTGCTTGCTCCCTATACAACTGCTGTTGAATTCGGACTTCTGATAGTAATTCTTCTTGTAAGACCTATAGGTCTTCTTGGCAAGAAGAGAAGAGAGAAGGTGTAATTTATGATAAAGTCAATATTAAAATCGGATGATTTCAAGCTTAAAAACTGCATAAATTACATTGTTGTTGCGGTAGCTCTTGTTGCCGCCTGCACTCTTCACGGTATGGGCGAGCTCAAGACATCTTATATGAATCTTCTTGTCCAGATAGGCTACAGCATTATTCTTGCCGTATCTCTTAATCTTGTTGTAGGCTTCCTCGGAGAATTATCTCTCGGTCACGCAGGCTTTATGTGCGTAGGTGCATACCTCGGCACATTTATTTCAATGCAGCTTTCTGAGGTCATTGAAAGCAAGATCATCTGCCTTCTTATCAGTATGCTTTGCGGCGGAGTTATTGCGGCAGTTTTCGGCTTCCTTGTAGGTCTTCCCGCTCTTCGTCTTAAGGGCGACTATCTTGCAATCGTTACTCTTGCTTTCGGTGAGATAATTAGAACGATATTCAAAAACCTTCCCTGGTTCGGTAAGGCTATGGGACTTTCTACAGGTGCAGTAAAGTTCACTAAGAAGGACACTCCCTTATTTATTATCGTGTTCATCACTGTACTTGTTGTGCTTTTCCTTGTTCAGAACCTTGTAAGAAGTAAACACGGCAGAGCAATTACCGCTATCAGAGATAATGAGATCGCGGCAAAGGCTATGGGTATCAATGTTACCTTCTATAAGCTTTTTGTTTTCGTTATTGCCGCATTCTTTGCAGGCGTTGCAGGTGTATTCTACGGACATTATACAACTCCTGTTATGTATACCTTCTTCTCCTACAACTATTCTATAGAAATTCTTGTTATGGTCGTTCTCGGCGGTATGGGCTCAATAAACGGCTCCATTATTGCCGCAACGCTTATTCCCATAATCAATTTCAAGCTTCAAGAGAAGCTTCCCGGTGATCTTGCCGCACTTAAGTTCCTTATTTATGCACTTATTCTTATCGGTATCGTTATCTTCAATAATGCTCCGAAGCTTGCTCCTATAAAGGAAAAGATATCGATAAAGGCAATTATTGCAAAGCTTACTGCAAAGAACCGTAAGCCTGAGGATATTCTTAACGACCCCGCACACTGGGACAAGATCCCCACAAAGATATCTATGGACGAGGTCCTTTCTACGGATATTCAGCCGGGTAACGAATATGTACCCGACAAACCTGAAAAAGGAGGTAAATGAGATGTCTGATATCGTACTTAGAACCGAAGATCTCGGTATTTCCTTCGGCGGACTTAAGGCTGTTCAGAGCGTCAATCTTGAAATAAAGAAGAAACAGCTCTACGGACTTGTAGGTCCCAACGGTGCAGGTAAGACTACTGTATTTAACCTTCTTACAGGTGTTTATCAGCCCACAACAGGTACCTTCTATCTCAACGGAGAAGAGCTTAAGGGTAAGACTCAGGAGCAGATCAACCGTAAGGGAATAGCAAGAACCTTCCAGAATATAAGACTTTTCAATAATATGAGTGTTATAAGAAATGTTCTTGTAGGTCTTCATAATCAGCCTGAATTCAAGTGTAATCCCTTTGTAAGCCTTTTTCGTCTTCCCAAGCACTATGACACTGAAAACAGAATGCGTGAAAAGGCAAAGGAGATACTTCGTATAGTAGGACTTGAGGAGGAGAGAAATAATCTCGCCTGCAATCTTCCCTACGGTAAGCAGAGAAAGCTGGAGATCGCCCGTGCACTTGCAACAAATCCCACGCTTCTGCTTCTTGATGAGCCTGCTGCAGGTATGAATCCCCATGAAACAGAGGATCTTATGCATATAGTCAGAAAGATCCGTGATGATTTTGATATGACAATACTTCTTATCGAGCACGATATGAAATTCGTATCGGGACTTTGCGATGAGGTTACTGTGCTTAACTTCGGTACTGTGCTTGCTCAGGGCGATACAAATACAGCTCTGAACGATCCCGAGGTTATCAAGGCATATATCGGTGAGTAGGGTGACAAGTGTAATCCGAATCCGCCTGAAAGCGTGAATTTTTGCGGCTTTCCGGCGTTTCGGGCTTGAAAGGCGACAGCCTGTCTTCGCCCTCAACATCCAAAAATCCATCAAAAATTCGCACTTTCAGGTCGCAGATTTTTTGCGCAGTGGATTTTTGGCATATCAAGGCATAAAACGCAGTAGATCCTTTCGGATTTACGAGTATTTTAACGAGGAGATGGCGGAAATCCGCCCCGCAAAAAACGGTTTCGGATTATACTTGCCACCCTAAGGAGGAGCAATATGGCATTACTTGAAGTTAAAAATCTGCAGGTAAACTACGGTGTTATAAGAGCCATCAAGGGAATCAGCTTTGAGGTCAATGAAGGCGAGATCGTTTCTCTTATAGGTGCAAACGGTGCAGGAAAGACCACCACAATGCAGAGTATTATGGGACTTATTCCGATAAAGGACGGAACCGTTACATATGACGGAAATGTCATTAATAAGATTCCCGGACATAAGCTTATTTCAATGGGTATGAGTCAGGTTCCCGAGGGAAGAAGAGTTTTCCAGGAGCTGACTGTTTACGAAAATCTTGTTATGGGTGCTTACACTCAGAAGGACAAGAAAAAGATAAAGGATGATATCGAAGAGATATACACCCGTTTCCCAAGACTCGGTGAAAGAAAAAATCAGATCGCAGGTACGCTTTCGGGCGGAGAACAGCAGATGCTTGCAATGGGCAGAGCTATGATGAGCCACCCCAAGCTTCTTATGCTTGACGAGCCCTCAATGGGTCTTTCACCTCTTCTTGTGGATCAGGTCTTTGAAATTATCAAGGACTATCATAAGATGGGAACGACAGTTCTCTTAGTTGAGCAGAATGCAAAAAAGGCTCTTTCAATTTCAGACAGAGCATATGTGCTTGAAACGGGAGAGATCACCTTCTCAGGTAAGGGCAGTGAGCTTCTCGATAACGAAGAGGTCAAGAAAGCATACCTCGGTGAATAATTAATATTTACAGAAAATTTTTCACGGCACGGTTTTTCCTGCCGTGAATTTTGTTAAAGGAGTTTGTATGGCTGAGATACTTGAGATTATTATGATAGTATCCTTCGGTGCGTCCTGGCCTTTGAATGTTATCAAGTCTTATAAGGCAAGGACAACAAAGGGTAAGAGCCTTGCTTTTCTGCTTCTTATCTTCTTCGGATATGTTGCAGGGATTGCATCAAAATTTACTAATGAGGCATATATGGCACAGTTCAGTGAAAAATGGTATGTGCTCTTTTTCTATTTCCTGAATATCACAATGGTCGGACTTGATTTGCTGCTTTATATCAGAAATAAAAAGCTTGATAAAAAAAGAGAAGCTTCTGAGGAGAAATAAAATGAAAATTGGTTTTATAGGTCTTGGCATTATGGGCGAGAGTATGTGTGAGAATATTGTGAAAAAGCATAATGATACTGTTTTTTGCAATGATCATAAGGATGCTCAGATAAAAAAGCTTGAGAACTTCGGCTGTGTGGGCTGTTATTCAAATCTTGAGATCGCAGAAAGATCTGATATCATTATTACGATGATTCCCACGGGCGAGCATGTAAAGGCGGCTTACCGTGAGATGATCCCTGCTCTTTGTGAAGGCAAGATATGTATCGATATGTCTACCATTGAGCCCTGGGTGTCGGTTGATGTGGCAAATGAAGTGAAAAAGACGGGCGCACAGTTTGCCGATTGCCCCGTTGTCCGCTCAAAGGCTGACGCAATCGCAGGCACTCTCGGTGTTCTTGCAGGCTGTGACAGTGAGCTTTTCCCCGTCATTGAGCCCGTGCTTTCTTATATGGGAAGTAAGGTCATATATATGGGTGAAAACGGTAAGGGACTTTGTGCAAAGATATGCCACAATACCCTTGTTGCCGAAATTCAGAACGGTGTCAATGAGACACTTTTACTTGCTCAGAGGCTGGGTATATCCCTCGATAACTTTGCCGATACCGTTGCCGCGGGCGGTGCAAACTGCGGTTATATGGCTGTGCAGAGAGAAAAACTGAAAAATGAGGACTGGACCACAGCATTTTCAATGGAAAATATGTATAAGGACATATCCATCTGCAATAAAATTGCGGAGGATGAAGGCTTTTATATGCCCGGAATGAAGGCCGCAAGAAGCTCCCTCGGAAAGGGCGTTGAAAACGGCTGGAGCAAGGATGATTTCAGAAAGACATATCTTATCGTAAAATACGGTGAGCATAAAAGCTGAGTATGGCCGCTGCGGAAAGTGATTTCTGCGGCGGTCGTTTTGGTCTTCCGGACATTATTTTTGCGTATTATTTTTATTGAATAAATTTTGTCAATATTGTCAAAGAAATGCTGATAAAATTTGTTAAAAATATTGTTGAATTAATTAAATATAAATGATAAAATTATTACAACTATAAATATCTTTTTTTATAGAAAAAAGAAGCAGGAAAATGAAACGTGAGTGTTGAAGCTTCTTTTTTGCCAAATGCAGGAACGGTCAGAGCCTGCGGCAAAAAAAATTCTTCAGCCTACAGCTATATTTTCAGCTTCACAAAAAAAATTTTTACAAGGAGATGTGAGAAGATGAATAAGTTAAAGAAATCATTGAGCGTTCTTTTAACTTTAGTAATGCTCTTCACAACACTGTGCTTCTTCGCCCCTGAATTAGGTACGGTAGAAGCAGATGCAGCCATTTCAGGTATCAAGATAGTTGTTCCTGAAACTCTCTATCTTACTCCCTCATCAGGTTCGCAGACTGCAATTCAGTATTATATCAACAACAATGCAGACGGCTCTGTTTCTGCGTCGCAGGATACTTCTGCTAAGGTGCATATTACATATCCCGGCGCAAAGCTGACAAGTATCAGTGCTAAGACTTCTGCTGCAATAACGCTTCCCGATTCAATTACGGGTCTTGTGGGTACTACCTTCGGCAGCTCTGCTACTACTGCAACAGGTACGTTCTCTCTTCCTGCAGGTCTTAATGCAGGCGGTACTGCTCTTGTTGAATGGACATTCGTTTTTGATGTAAACGGAAATACACAGACACACTATGCATATTCAGTGGCTTATGCTCCCTGGTATCAGCCCGTAGGTGCGGCTTCAAAGGCTGTTGGTTCAAACGCTAATGTTTATTCCAGTTCAATCCTTTGGGTACAGGGTGTTCACGGATATTCTGACGGCGACAGAGCTAACAGCTGGTATGTTCAGACGGCTAATTTCCTGCCGATGCTCGGTACAATTAAAGCTCCCGAAAATAACAATCCTGAAACAAACTGGATTCAGTCAGGCAGCAACGGACTTTCTCCTACAATGGCTTATAATGTCATAACCGAAAGCGGTACAAAATATCACGCACGTGCAAACACGATAAGCCCCACGGCTAACCTTACTGTTGATATCAGCCGTTACAATAACTTTAATCAGATACCTAATTTAAAGGTAGGTTTTATGATAACTGACCATGAAAATGCTGCGGAAGGTTCGTGGTATGTTTCAGATTACGGCACAAATAACGGCTCCAGCTACTATAACGGAACTGACAGAAGCGGCAGTCGGTATGATGATGATTATAATGATACAGGAACAATCATATCCGGTTGGAGCAATAGTGCTGACTACAGTTGTGGTATTAAGGTAAATCAGCAGTCATGGAATAAGGGTGTTACAGGAACGGCATCCTTCCGTCTTAAGGCTGGTGTATATGCATATAAAAAGAGCGGTCTTATCAAATCAACCTCATGGAACAACAACTTCGTTAACATCAGTGTAACAGGTGCTAACAAGGGCACACTTCGTACCAACGTTCTTAACGGTACAACCTACGCAAAGGAAAACTATACGGCTGATACATGGAATACATATTATGCTGCACTTAAGAATGCTGCTACAAACCTTGGTAATCCTACAAGTGCAACTGTAGATACATCAGCTCTCACAACTGCTGAAGCAGGTCTTCATACAAATCTTACTCTTGATGCCAACGGTGGCGCTCTTGGTGCAGGTGTGCCCAGTCCTGTTGCTATGAATGTTGGTGCCGGTACTTCCGTATCTTTCAACAATGCTGATGTCAAGGATGCTTTCTATGCAACAAGAACCGGCTACACATTCCTCGGCTGGTCAACAGACAAGGATGCAACATCTGCTCCCGCTACGGTAACCGTAGGCTTTAACGATACGGTTTATGCAGTATGGCAGGCAAATAAATATCAGGTTGTTTTTGATAACCTTATTGATTATCCTGCCTGGAATAAGGCTGCAGGAAACGGTACTGTTTCAGATATTACAGATAACGGCTTTACCATTACTTCAAATGACGGTGCAGGTGAATCAACAAGTGAATCACCCTACTTCCCCGTAACTCCCGGTAAGAAGTATAAGGTTCATATGGATATTACAGGCACAGCCTGGGACGTTTATATCTTCTTCTGTGATGCAGACGGTAATTGGATTGATTTTGCTGACGGTCCCTCAAACAGATATTCAACCGGCGGCTCAACAGGTGTTGACCCCGAAAACGCTATATTTACAGCTCCCGATAAGGCAGAGGTTGTAAAGGCAAAGATAAGAGTTGACGCAAACGGCTCAAACAACACCGTAAGATTTGAAAATATCCGTGTTTTTGAAGTTGATAATGAGAATGCTGATATTTCTTATGAAGCACCTATTATGGTAACCTATGACCAGCCTTTCGGCACACTTCCCACACCCACAAGAACAGGCTATGAGTTCCAGGGCTGGGTTGACGAAAACGGAACACCCTATGCTTCTTCTACAAAGGTTGCTATTACAGAAACATTAAGACTTTATTCAACTTGGGAGCTTGGTACATATACCATTACCTTTGATACCAAGGGTGGCAATGCTATCAATTCTATAAGCGGACATTATGGCGATGCTGTAACAAAGCCTGCTGATCCCACAAAGCCCGGTTATTTATTCACCGGTTGGGATAAGACTGTTCCCGATACAATTCCTCCCGAGAACACAACTATCACAGCAACTTGGTCTGAAAACTCCTATGCCGTATTTTTCGACGGAAACGGACAGACGGGCGGCACAACTCCCGACCAGATAAACACAACGTACACAGGCGAATTTACTATTCCCGAATGTACTTATGAAAAGAACGGATATACATTTACCTACTGGACAACAAATAAGGACGGTACGGGTACAAAGTATTATGCCGGCGACAAAGTAAGTAAGCTTACAACCGTAAGAGACGGCGGCGTAACGCTTTATGCTCAGTGGTCAGTAAATTCTTACAACATTACTTATATTTATGATAACGGCACGGGCGAGACAAAGGTTATCCCCTTTGATATCAACGCTACCGTTAACGCACTTGCAGCTCCCGAAAAGGTCGGCCACACATTTGCAGGCTGGCTCGTAACCTCAGCTGAGGGTAACTGGGCTCTCGGTACAGTAGTTGCTGAAGGCGTAACAGCAACAGGTATGTACGGTAACGTAACGTTTACCGCACAGTGGACTGCAAACGAGTACACTATCACCTTTGATACTGACGGCGGAACGCCGGTTGCTCCCATTACTCAGGACTTCGGCACACCCGTTACTGCACCTGCAGCTCCCACAAAGGTCGGTTACACCTTTGCAGGCTGGGCAGATCTTCCCGCAACAATGCCTGCAGGCAACGTTACCGTTAAGGCAACGTGGACCGTAAACGAATATACCGTAAGCTACAATGCTAACGGCGGTGAGGGTACTGTTGAGGCTCAGACCTTCAAGTACACCGACAGCGTAACACTTCGCGACAACGCATTCACAAAGACCGGTTATCACTTTATCGGTTGGGCCGAGACTCCTGACGGCGAGGTCAAGTACGCAGGCGGCGCATCAGTTGATGCTGCATTTACAGCAGATGACGGCGCTACAATAACACTTTATGCAGTATGGGAAGCAAATACCTACACAGTAAAATTCAATAACAATGACGCTGCTGCTACAGGCACAATGGATGATATGACATTCACATATGATGCCGAAGCAAAGGCACTTGCAGAAAACAAGTACAATAAGACAGGCTACCACTTCCTCGGCTGGTCAGAAGACAGCACTGCAACAACAGCAACATATGCTGACATGGAAGAGGTACGCAACCTTACAGCAGAAGAAAACGGTGTTGTTACACTTTATGCTGTATGGGAGATCAATACTTATGAAGTAATCTTCAATTACAAGAATGTTGACGGTACAGATGTTACACTCAATCTTCCTGCTGTTGAGCACGGTACAGAATTTGCATCTATCTGTCCTAAGGATGTAGTAAATGTTTATTATCTCTCCTCCGACAGAGTAAATCACTTTGAATTTGTTGCTTGGGATAAGGACGAGGCTGCTATTACTTCCGATATAGTTTATACAGCTACATACACAGCTGTTGCACACTCAATGTGGGAGGATGTTGAACATTCAGTTCCCGCAAAGTGCGATGTGCCCGGTGTATATGCTGAAGGCTGTGATTGCGGATTCCGTTATCAGGAGGAAACTGCTGCTCTTGAGCATAAATATGTTGATGTTGCAGGAACTAATACTGCAACATGTACCGAAGACGGTACGATCACAAAGAAGTGCTCCGAGTGTCAGAAGACAATAGTAACAGAAAGCAAGGCTTTCGGTCATACAGAAAAGGAAGCAGTACAGGAAAATATCAAGGCTGCTGAATGTACAGTAGACGGTTCATATGATCTTGTTGTTTACTGTGAGACCTGTAACAGTGTAGTTTCCAAGGAAACTGTAACAGTTGATGCAACAGGTCACGTATTCGGCGATACGATAGCTGCTGTTGCTCCCGGATGTACAACTGAGGGTAACTCAGCATATAAGCCCTGTACAGTATGTAACAAGTTCTTTGCAGCTGATGCCGATAATTTCTCAGAGGAAGCACATAACAGTGAGGCTGATTTCGTAATCGGTGCAAACGGTCACGACACAGTTGAAGTACCTGCCGTTAACCCCGATTGTGAAAACGACGGTAATTACAAGTATTATACATGTAATAACTGCGAGCTTCTCTTCTCAGATGAAGAAGGTACGGTAATTATTACAATAGAGGATACAGTTGATGCTAAGCTCGGTCACGCTTACGGCGAGCTTATAGCAGAAGACGAAGCAACCTGCGAGGAAACAGGTACAAAGGCACATTACAAGTGCTCACGCTGTGATAAGCTCTTTGATGAAGAGAAGAACGAGGTTACAGCAGATGATCTTGTAATCGAAGCAAAGGGCCACGATTACGGCACACTTGTTCCTGAGGTAGAAGCTACCTGCGTTAAGGAAGGTGTCAAGGCTCACTACACTTGCTCAGTATGTGGCAAGCACTTTGACGAAAACAAGGCTGTTCTTGAGTCACTTGTTATCGCAAAGAATGACAACCACTCTCTTGAAACAGTTGAGGCAAAAGCTCCCACCTGTGAAAACTACGGTTGGGATGAGTATCAGTACTGTATCAGAGAAGGCTGTACTTACACAGAATATGTTGAGCTTCCCAAGCTCGGTCACGATTATGTAGGTGAGATCACAACAGATCCCACATGTACAGAAAAGGGCGAAAAGACATTTACCTGTAAGAATGATTCCACTCATACTTACAAGGAAGCTGTTGATGCTCTCGGTCATACCTTTAATGATGAAGATAAGGTAGCATATGTTGCTCCCCAGTGTACAACAGACGGTAACGAAGCTTATAAGAAGTGCGCAGTCTGCGAGCTTTACTTCGAGGATGCAGCAGAGGTTAACGCAACAAACGGTGTAGAAAGTGCAGATGCATTTGTTCTCACTCAGACCGGTCATAACTATGTTGCAGTTATCACATATCCCACATGTACAACGGGCGGTTACACGACTCATACCTGTGACGCCTGCGGTGATACATATAAGGATGCAACTGTAGACGCACTCGGACACGAAAGCGGTGAACCCGTTGTTGAAGAAGACAACCCCGCATCCTGTCTTGTAGACGGCAGCTATCAGGAGGTCGTTTACTGTAAGGTTTGTAACGAAGAGCTTTCAAGAGTAGATAAGGTTCATGTAGCTCCCGGTCATAATGAAGCTGTAAGACAGGAAAACATCAAGAATGCAACATGTACGGTTGCAGGCTCTTATGACAATGTAACATATTGTACTGTATGCGGCGTTGTAATTAATACCGAAACAGTAAGCGGTGTAACACTTCCTCATACATATGAAGAAAAGATAGTAGATGCAGCTCACCTTAAGCAAGCCGCTACCTGCTATTCACTTGCAGTTTATTACTATGACTGTAAGGATTGTGATGCAACAGGTAATGCAGATTACACATTTACTTATGGTACAACACTCGAGCATACTCCCGCTGACGAAGCTGTAACAGAGGACTTTGTAGATTCTACCTGCTATCAGGAAGGAAGCTACAACGAAGTAGTTTACTGTTCAGTAGCTGAATGTCACGAAAAGCTCAGCTCAACTCCCAAGACTGTTGAAAAGAAGTCACATACACCTGCTGCAGCAGTTGAAGAAGATCTTGTAGATTCTACCTGTTACGAGGAAGGAAGCTACAATGAAGTAGTTTACTGTTCAGTAGCTGAATGTCACGAAAAGCTCAGCTCAACTCCCAAGACTGTTGAAAAGAAGGCACATACACCTGGTGCAGCAGTTGAAGAAGACCGCGTTGAAGCTACCTGTTATGCAGAAGGAAGCTATAATGAAGTAGTTTACTGCTCAGTAGCTGAATGTCACGAAAAACTCAGCTCAACTCCTAAGACAATTGCTAAGGTTGCTCATACAGCAGGTACAGCTGTTCAGGAAAACAGAAAAGAATCTACTTGCTATGAGGCAGGCTCTTATGAAGAGGTTGTATACTGCTCAGTTTGTGAAGAAGCAAATGTAGCAGATGTATATGAATTCTCAAGAGTTACAAAGGCGATCGCTAAGAAGGATCACACCCGTGCAACAGAGGCTGTAGAAGAAAACATCGTTGCTCCTACCTGCTACAAGGAAGGCACATATGATGAAGTATTCTATTGCTCAGTATGTAAGGAAGCAAATGTCGAGGATGCATATGAATTCTCAAGAGAAGAAAAGACAATAGCTAAGATCGCTCATACACCCGCCCCGGCAGTTGAAGAAGACCGTGTAGAACCCAGCTGTCATACAGAAGGAAGCTGCAACGAAGTAGTTTACTGTTCTGTCAAAGAATGCGGCGAAAAGCTCAGCTCAACTCCCAAGACGATTGCAAAGGTTGCTCATACACCCGGTGCAGTAGTTGTTGAAAACGAAAAGGCTCCCACTTGCTATCAGGAAGGCTCATATGATAATGTAACATACTGCTCAGTATGTGAAGCTGCCGGCAAGGGCAAGGAAGAGACTTCAAGAGAAACTATCCCCGTACCAATGGTAGCTCATACTCCCGCAGAGGCAGTAAAAGAAAATATCGTTGCTCCCAAGTGTGAAGAAAACGGTTCTCACGATGAGGTCGTTTACTGCTCAGTATGTGCTGCTGCAGGTAAGGAATTTGAGATCTCAAGAGAGACAGTTACAGATGCAATGACAGGTCATATAAGCGGAACATACACCGAAAACATCGACGAGGATGCAGGTAACTGTATGACAGACGCAACCTGGATCGAGGTTACATACTGTAATGCTTGTGACAAGGAGCTCTCAAGAGCAAACAAGACAGGCGAAGGCGATTCCACTATCCACACCGGCAACAATACCGTTAAAAAGGAAGATGTTGTTCCCGGAACATGTACATCCGAAGAAACATGGAACGATGTAACATATTGTGAATGCGGAGCAAAGGTTAATACCGAAGCCAAGACAGGCGAAAAGGATGCTGCAAACCATTCCGGCACACCTACAAAGCTTGTTAACGAAAAGGCTCCCACTTGTAAGGATGAAGGCTACACAGGCGACACACTTTACAGCTGCTGTGACGAGCTTTACGCAAAGGGTACAGCTATTCCCACAACAGATCATACTCCCGATGAAGCAGTTATCGAAAACGAAGTTAAGGTAACATGTACAGCAGACGGAAGCTATGACGAGGTTGTTTACTGTGCAGTTTGTGATACTCTTATTTCTTCAACACATTACACAGTAGCATCAAAGGGTCACACACCCGGCAGTGTAGTTTACGAAAACGAAACTCCCGCAACCGAGACTACAAACGGTCAGCGTGACGAGGTTGTTTACTGTACAGTATGTAATGCTGAAATTTCAAGAACAACCGTAGTTACAAAGGTTGAGAGAACTATCACATTCGTAATGTATGACAAGACTGTTTCAGTCAAGGCATACACAGGCGATGCTGTAACATCTCCCATCGTCTCCGCTTACACAACAGAGGACGGCTTCATCCATGTATTCAAGGATTGGGACAGACCTGTTGAAACCGTAACAGGCGATACAACATACACAGCTGTTTATACACAGCCTTGCGATTACTCCGAAATCGATGCTCTCGAAAAGGTTCTCGGTGAGATCCTTGACGGCGGCCTTGCAGATGAAGAGGAGCTTGAAGCAAATAAGGATGAAATAGAAAAGGTACTCGCTCAGATCGAAGAGATCAAGAAGGATAAGAACACCCGTGACGAATCCGAACAGAATGAGATCAACGCTGTTGTTGACAGAATTGAGATCCTCATCGATACTATCTATCCCGATGCAGGCTCAACCCTTACAATCGTTGGTGCATCCACATTCTACACAGGTACTATCCTTGATCTTAAGGCTGTTAAGATCTCTGCAGGCTCAGTTCAGACAGTAGTTAACGATGCAGTATGGACTTCCTCCGATGAGAATATCGTATTCTTCTCCAACGGCAAGCTCTATGCTATCGGCACAGGTACTGTTACTCTTACTGCAACAAGAGGTATTCTTAAGGCTTCTAAGACAATTACCGTTGTAACAGGCGGTAACACAAGAGGTATCAACTTCACATCTATCGATAAGACTCACTTCATCATTGAGGACTATATGGCAGTTTACAATTCTGCTATCATCTACTGGTCCGATGATTATGAGCTTCACTTCAGAGTCCGTGTATATCAGAACTTTATGTTCGAGGACTACATCGTTTATGTAAACGGCGTTGAGGTAGAGCCCGATGAAAACGGTTACTACACAATTCCCGCAGGCAGCGGCGATGCAAGAGTTACTATCGCAGGTGCTATCGTTGATATAGGCGAAGGTGAAGGCGAAGTAGTTACAAAGTGGTCATTCTGGGAGTGGCTCCTTAACCTCTTCAGAAAGATCGTAGCTTTCTTCACCGGCGGTAAGGCATAATTTACCCGATATCATCGGTAAAACAAAATATCGGCTTGTAAAATAGCTTAAAAAAGGTCTCTTTCCGGTAAAACGGAAGGAGACCTCTCCTTTTAGCGGAGTGTTCGTAAGGACACTCCGCAGTTTTATTCGCCTTTCGGCGAGTTTTATTGCTTCGCAGTGATATTTGTCTTGCGACAAGTGATATTGCCTTCGGCAGTTTTCGGCGAATAAAATAACACTGAAGCCGTAAGGCTTCAATATCACTTTTGATTTATCAAAAATATAACTGCAAATTTTAATTTGCAATATCACTTAATACTTACCGAAGAAAATATTTTCACTTTGGCGTAATTGCCTTTAGAGTATATAACCGACTATGACACTTTCAAGCCGAAAGTGTCACTTTTTATATAAGAAAAAATCTTACGATTTGTCAACCCCCTACCCCCAATCTCAATGTCATTAAGTTAACAGCAAAACAAGAACAACAAAAAGGAAAATGAGCATCCAAAGCAGTAAACGAACTGTTTTAGGG
>JAFSGH010000082.1 GCA_017440965.1 Clostridia bacterium
CTTTGCCGTATGATATATGCCTACGGCATATGATGTACACCTACGGTGTATGATGTATTTGCTTCGCAATTATGTCGGGACCTGCGGTCGGCATTATATTTCGTAATAATCTTTCGGCAAGGTGCGAAGCACGAGCCGATATAGAGCGAAGCGGAGCAAGATGCGGAGCATCTTCCTTCACATTTTCCGCAGGAAAATATTTCACCCGTCGAAGACGGATTTCACCGACGCGAAGCGTCGATTTCACTCCTGCGAAGCAGGAATATCACTGCATAAATCCGAAACGGATTTATGCCACGGCCTGCGGTCGGCATTATATTTCGTAATAATCCTTCGGCAAGGTGCGAAGCACGAGCCGACATAGAGCGAAGCGGAAAAGATGCGGAGCATCTTCCTTCACATTTTCCGCAGGAAAATATTTCACCCGTCGAAGACGGATTTCACCGATGCGAAGCGGCGATTTCACTCATTCCGAAGGAATGAATTTCACTGCACGGTTTTTGTTTTCCCTCGGAAAACAAAAAAAGGACAATCCGTAAGGATTGTCCTTAGTGCCGGCGTCGACCTATCTTCCCGGGCAGCTACCCGCCAAGTATTTTCGGCACGATTGAGCTTAACTACCGTGTTCGGGATGGGAACGGGTGGGACCTCAATGTTATAGGCACCGACTGTTGCTGAAAGGGTTTCTCTCAAGCACAAGGAGCATTATACCACCGATAATGCCCCTTGTCAAGAGTTTTTTTATTTTTTTGAAAAAATTATTTAACTTTTTTCAGAACCTTTACTATTTCACCCACATACATTCTGTGATAGTCCTTGTTGGGATAGTTTTTCTCATCTATGCTCTCATCGATAAACCAGTCGGGCGTGATGAAGGTGGCGGCAATTTTTTTACAGATAAATACCGTATCTGCCTCCTCGGGATAGAAAACGCCGTCCTCATTCAGAGCAGTAAAGCCCGAAGCGGCATATTTATCCACATCTCTTCCGCTCTTTTTGCCGAACACCGCCATTTTTTCGTGCATTCCCTCACCCATAAGAGCGAGAGAAAAATATTCGCCCTGCTCGGTGAACTTAAAGGTGTGTCTGCCGGGCCTTACAAAAACGAACACTGCGGGCTTGCTCCATAATACGCCTGCACTTCCCCAGCTGACCGTCATTGAATTAAAGCCCTCTTCGGAGCACCCCGTAAGTATTCCCCAGTTTTCACCGATAGCCTTTACGGGTGAAAATTCAAGATCCTCAACATTTATTTTTTCAAAGCTCATACTCAGCTCTCCTTTCCGATAACAGTATATTATCACAGAAGAGAGAAAAATACAAGTTTTATGAAAAACCCATTTTTGCCGCGATAAGTGTGACAGCAAGGGTACAAAGAGCCTGAATAAGGGAGCTTACAGCAGATGCATTGAAGCGGTTTTTTCTGTCAAGCATCTCCCTTATGTACTGCAGATCCTTTTGTATCTCGGCAAATTCGGTATGATCGCGGCTGAGCTGTCTGTCGTGGCGCAGCACCGTTTCCTTCAATTCCCTTACAGTATCACAGGGACAGTGTTCCGTCATAAGCTCACTTCCTAAAAATTATTTTTGCTTGTAGGATTATTGACGATACCGAAGGCGGCAAGCACAGTGCCGACAGAGGTTATTATCGCATCCCACTCCTCACCGTCAAGTCCGATTTTACAAAAAACTCCCGTTGCTTCAAGGATAAGCCCCAAAAGACCTAAAACAGAAAGCCACAGTGCGGGACTTTTGAAACGGGACTGAAATGTGTTTTCCTTGTTAACTTCATTTTTATTCTCAGTCATTTTTATCTACCGCCCTTCTTAAAGCTTCTCTTGCATCGGCTGAGGTTATTTTTCCGTCCCCATCAATATCTCCCTCTTCATAAGGCACATTTTCAAGCCCCACGGCGGCTCTTAAAATGAGCCTCGCATCAGAAGAATCAACACTGCCGTCACCGTTTACATCTCCGAGTAGCTTCTTTTTTTCTCCCGTATAGCCTACAGCCTCAAGCAGACCTCTTGCGATGCCCTCTGCCATCTCCTCGAATTCCCTGTCGAATATCCCGTTATCCTTATCCGAATCAATAAATCCTGCTTCAAGAAGACAGGAATGCATTTTAGTAAGTCTGTTTACTCCGAAATCGTTGTAATTCGGCGCACCGAGCTTTACACCTCTGTTGACAAAGCCCGTATTTTCACACATATAGGCTAAAATTTTCTCCGCCTTGGTGTAAGTGGCTCCGCCCGCTTTTATCTTTGAATAGCACCAGACCTCTGCACCCTCAGCTTTATTGGGACTTACGGCATTTCTGTGTACGGACAGATAAAAATCCGCGCCCCAGAGATTTGCCGCCTTTACTCTTTCACTTATACTTAAAGCCGTGTCAGCTTCTCTTGCAAGTCTGACCTCGACGCCCTCGAAGGCGGACAGCTGTCTTTTTATTTCAAGGGAAAGCGCAAGCGTGTCATCCTTCTCTTTTCGTCCCTTATATACGGCACCTGCAGAGCCTCCGCCGTGACCGGGATCAATAAATATCTTCATAATATCACCTCCTTATTTCCATCTGCCGTAGCATATACACTGAACCCAATTGGGCATATCGGTAGCTGCCCATTCGGTTCGGAAGCTTACGGTAAAATGTGTGTTGTAGATATTTCCTATGTTTATGTCGGAATAACCGCCGCCCATAGGAGTAAGACTTATCACGGGAGACTGCTTGAACAAATTATCGGGAAGCGTCACAGTGATCATTTCCCCTGTGACCGCATAGTTTCCGTTGCTTGCCATAGCCGTATTAAACTTTATGGTGGTAACGCCCCAGCATTCCGCAATACCCGATGCCCATTTACGGTAATTCCATACACCGTCCGTCCCCTGCTCAACAACCGTATCCTGAACACTTGCCTGCTGTGCATTTATATCGGAAAGAGCCTTGTCAACAAACTCCCTTGTGTAATACCGTCCGTCGTGGTTATGCTCAAAAACCGTCCCCGGTATCTCAGGCAAGAGCCCTCTCAGCTGAGTTTCAGTCAGATATACCCCCTCGTGCAGATGGGAAGTATCACTTTTACCCTTAAGAAGAGAATGTATCTCATCCTTGGTAAAATAAATATCTCCGTGAATATGACCGATGTCACTTTTATTCATAAGCTCATCTATGATCTCAATAAGGCTCATAAGCTTTGCATCGGTGCATTCGGGAAGATCCATCATATCGACTGAAGCAAAAACGGGATACCTCTCGACGGGACTTTTGACGGTAAAGCCGCCGTCATTATACAAAATAAGCTGAACTATAAGCTCACCCTTGCCGTCAAGAAGCATTGCGGGAATGGGATATTCTGCCCTGCCCTCGGAAAAGCTCAGCTCATCGGAAATATATATTCTTCCCATAGGCGTTATAAAGGCTAATTTTCCCGAAAGTGCCGCATATTCATCGCCCTTTTCCACGGTAAGCGTTCTTGACTCATTCTCCCCCGAATGAAGTCTTTTGAAATCAGCTGTTATTTTCATTTTCCGCCTCCTTCTCAATTTCCTTAAGGCATCCTGCAAGCTCTCTTATAAGTGACGGGGACTTATTATCTAAAATATCATTATCCCTGTAATTATCCATAAAGCCGAGAGTGAAAACAAAGGTAAAGGGAGTGCCCGTCTTACAGATGCTTTTGTGAGGGCATTTTTTCGTATATGTATGAACTCCTCTGTACTTAAAGCCGCCGTCCGAACAAAGCCCCGACATAAGTCTGAAGGCATCATACTGCACTGATGCATCCGCATCGGCAGGAAGCGTCACATAGGCTCCGTGCGACTCTTCTTTTTTCATATTGGAATCTCTGTGAAAGCTCAGAATAATGTCATTTTCGTTAAAGCCCTCACCGAGAGGACCTTCATATAAAACGGCACTTATCCCTTCCTTTTTCAGCTCCCTTTCGAGAAGGGAAGAAAATCTCAGCACATCGCTGTGCTCACGCCTTCCCTTATATACACCTCCGGGAGAATAGGCAAGATGCCCTGCATTTATATATATTTTTCTCATATTACAGTTTTTTGTACTTCTTCATAAGGGTGAGAAGATCATATCTGTCCTCTTCCTCCTTATTTGAAGTATCTGCTCCTAAAAGCCTTAATAATGAATAATCTCCGTAACGGGCAAAGAGCTCTGCCAGCTCCTTTAATTCATCCCTCTTAAGCTGTGACACATCTATGCCCATTTCCTCCAAAAGCGAGGTATCGCCGTACTTTGCGAAAAGCTCCGCTCTGTCGGCATCTTTTTCTTCCTTAAGGGACGACACATCGATTCCGAGAGCCTCTAAAAGCGAGGTATCACCGTACTTTGCGAAAAGCTCTGCTCTGCCGGATTCTTTCTCATTCTTAAGGGACGAAACATCGATGCCAAGCTCCTCTAAAAGCGAGGTATCACCGTACTTTGCGAAAAGCTCTGCCATATCGCTTTCATCTGAAAGCTCAGCGCCCGAGGTATCAATACCAAGCTCCGTAAGATATGAATAATCTCCCATATCTGCCGCCTTCAATGCAAGATCAAAAAGAGCCTCATTCTTTTTTATATCCCTGTCCTCTTTTTCATATAAGGCATCAAGCAGCTTATAAAGGGAAGCTGTTTCGTTCTGCTTTCTTTCGTAGGCATCCTTTTCAAGCTCCTCCTTCTTTGCTTCAAGCCTTTCGTCTGCCTGACCGAGCGCATCCCTTGCAAGAGTAAGTCCGTAGGAATTTCCGTAGCCGCCCGTAAGAGAAGCGGCAAGACCGAATATATCCTCGGCATTTCTCTTTGCGTCATCATTATACAGTTTTCTGTATTTTTCGTAGAGCGGATCAGCATTCACATCATAGGAAAAGGAGTTATTTTCCATAATTTTATCAAGAAGACTCTCAGCCATAAGAGAAACAGAGGAGGACTCTGAGGAAGGTGTCTTTTCGGCATAAGTGTCCTTTTCAAGCCCCTCCTCCTGCCTTAAGCGAAGCCTTGCATCGGCGGAATCCACGGTACCGTCCTGATTTATATCGGCGGTGTTCTTCTTGTTGAGCTTTCCCACCGCCATTTTCAGTATCTCCTGAGAATTATATTTACGAGCCGTTTTCAGTCTCCCCTTTCACCTGACCTCTCATAGCCTTTACCTGGCAGGAAAGCCTTGAAAGCTCCTGCCTTACGGCTACAAGAAGAGAATAAATCTTTTTGATATCAATATTTTCCGTATTTTCAGACATTGTTTATCACCCCTCCTGCACCTTCCGTATGCCGTGCAAGGCTGTAGAGTGTACAGCCGCCCGTTCCCTCATATCTCAGTCTGAAGCTGTAGCACTTGGGACAGACTACGGGAACGGTAAAGACCTCCTTCGAGGCATCGTCTATAAATAATACCCTCTGCCATTCATTTGCATCATCAGGCATTATATAAAGGGAAAGGGAAGCACCCTCTTCAAGAGACAGCGTTACGGACAGCTTTCTGAGATACTGTCTTACAGGATTTTCCTTTTCCCCAAACCTTGCACTCTGAGCGGACCATACGACCTCCTTTTCGGGTATATACTCATATCCCTCAAAGCCGTTATTCTCACCGAGCACCGCTGGACGCCCTGATGAAGCCTCGGCGTCATTTACCCAGAAGCCGTAAAGTCCCTCTGACACAGAAAAGACCGAACAGAGGATACCGCTGATATTAAGCATAAAAAGTGTGCCGTAATTATCATCCTCAATATGCCACAGACCGTTTTTTGTATCGTAGACGAAAATACGGCGTCTGCCCCGGGTGTCAGCCATTGATACATAATATTTTCCAAAGGCTGTCCCGGCTATGGCTTTTGAATAAGTGTTACTGCCGAAGCTTTCGCTTATGCTGTAGGGCAATGCTCCGTCATAGACCATCACCGCATCACGGCTTTTATAAAATATCTTTTCATTGAGGCTTACTACACTCTGAGAGCTTCCCTTTTCCACACCTCTTGCGGGAAAGGAAAAAACCGAAAAGTCCGAGGGAGTATCTCCCGTTACACGGATGATGAATTCCTCCTTGAAGAAGATCACCCCCTCAGAAATGGCGGAGACTCCCGTAAATTCTCCCGTACAGCCGAGGCTTGCGGTATAGGGATCCGTTGAGATTCCCTGAAGGCTGTACCACTGGGTAGGATCGCCAAGCTTACTTGCGTATATCTCATTTACATAGACACCGCTGCCGTTTTTTCCGTAACGGCAGCCGAATACACGGTTATTATGCTCTACCGCCATATCCATAAAGGGCATCTGACACTGAGTTACGGTAAAGCCCTCAGGCGTCTCAACGATATAAAGAGCGTCAGGTACGATAAGTATATTTCTTCCGAAGGCTACTGCCGTTCTTCTCTCTACCATGGGATTAAGTCTTGCATCCGCGATAACACTGCCGTCAATAATAACGCTGGTATCCGTGCAGATGCAGACTTTGTCATTTACCTTGATAACGCTTGTTATCCTGCTTCCGGGAAGAGAAAATGCATCGGTATACACCCTTTTTCCGTTCTCAGTGTTATAGTAATTGAGTCTGCCTCTCTTTTTTCTCACCTTCATAAGAGGAAAGCTGTCCGAGGTCAGGTTTTCCATATCGGAAAATGAGCTTTCAGGCACGGCTGCTTTCCCCGTAAAGCCGCCGAATGCCGAAAGGCGGGTAATTTTTGAGGGAATATTCTTAAATTTCGGATAAAGCATTTTCTTCCCCCTTAATATTTTATACTGACAGGCTTTACAGTGTGCTTTCTCGTATATGAGCTCATAAAGGAAAGGTAGGCGGCATTGAAAAGCGAGGCGGAATTTATATATCTTGCCGTGTCCCCGTTTTCAATATCCTGCTGAAGACAAAGATATCTCATATAAACCTCAGAATATTCGTCGGGCAGTAAAAGAACAGTCCCCTGTGAATATTCCGTTTCAGGCTTATTTTTCTCTCCCTCGGTAAAGGCGGACAGAAATTCCTGATATATCCTGCCGTCAAGCTCCTTTAATCGCTGAAGCTTTACGGGAAACTGCAGGGTATCGGGAAAAAGCCTGTTCGTTCTCTCGATAATTTCAGAAGCCGTCATTTTTTATACCTCACTGCTCTTCATATCGATAAAAAGCTCTGCATCCCTTTGTGCCTTGAGAGAATTCTCAACCACCTCCGCAAACTGCAAAGGAAGATTCACATTCTCCCCCTTTCTGACAAGTATCCTCTTTCCGTTTACCGCAACAAAAAGAGCATCGTCATTCTTATTTGTCTTAGGAATAAATACCGCACGCGCGGTCTGATCAGTTATCTTTTTCATAAAATCCCCCTGTGGCCTGATCCGATAAACGGATCAGGCAGTGATATTCTTGCTTCGCAAGAGTGAAATCGACGCTTTGCGTCGGTGAAATCCGTCTCCGACGGGTGAAATATTTTCCTTCGGAAAATGTGAAGGAAGATGCTCCGCATCTTGTTCCGCTTCGCTCTGTGGCATAAATCCGTTTCGGATTTATGCAGTGATATTCCTGCTTCGCAGGAGTGAAATCGACGCTTTGCGTCGGTGAAATCCGTCTTCGACGGGTGAAATATTTTCCTTCGGAAAATGTGAAGGAAGATGCTTCGCATCTTTTCCGCTTCGCTCTATGTCGGCTCATGCTTCGCACCTTGCCGAAAGATCATTCCTTAATATAATGCCGACCGCAGGTCCCGACATATTTGCGAAGCAAATACATCATACACCGAAGGTGTACATCATATGCCGAAGGCTTGCATCATACGGCAAAGCCGTACATCATTGCAGAAAACCTGAAAGGATTTCTGCAGTGATATTCCTGCTTCGCACTTTGCCGAAAGATTGTTTTCCTATATAATGCCAACCGCAGGTTCCGAAACATTTGCGAAGCAAATATTTCACACACCGTAGGTGTATTTCACATGCCGAAGGCATATTTCACACGCCGTAGGCGTATTTCACTGCAGAAAGCCTGAAAGGATTTCTGCCTTGCCGTAGGCGTATTTCACTGCAGAAAGCCTGAAAGGCTTTCTGCCCTACTCGCACATTTCCTCATCGCTGAATATTACCCTCAGTATCTCGGGTGTGCTTTCTGTGTTTTTTTCTAAGGAAGCTATCAGTGCTGCGGCTTCCTTTACGGCTGAGAGGGTGTCCTTGATATTTTTTATATCATAGCCCTTTTCGCCCGTGCTTTTGCCGTAGCTTTCCTTACAGAGCTTATAAAGCGATCTTGTGAGGATATTGCAGCATTTTCCGAGGTAATCCCCGTTTGTTTTTTTCATATCAGTTGCTTTCGGCGTTTGAGGAAAATTCAGAGCCTGATTCTACTCGGATGATGTATTCCTCAAGAAGACGCTTTGCAACCTTTGTTGCCTTCCAGCCTACGGAGCTTCTCTGATCAAGAGGATCGTTTCCGTAGCCTCTCTGCTTTACGATATGCTGAAGTCCGCCGCCCTCGATATCTGTGACACCGTAGGCGTTTTCACCGAGAAAGAGTGTGCAGAATACCGCTGAGCCGTCCTTGCCTGCACCCTCACCGCAGATGATATCACCCTTTTTGACCGTAGCAGCATTAGAAAGAGTGACAGTGCCGCCGCTGATGCTCTCGATGAAGTTTTCTGTGCCGTTCACATAGACCTTTTTGGGCTCTGAGAAGGTGATATCTCCGATATCCTCTTCAACGGAAATGCTTGCGGAATTTGCCTGAGCAGCAACGGTAAGACGGGAAATACCGTCGCTTATCTCCTCGGGACCGTAGATCTTTGCCTCTGTGCTTTCAACGAATCTTACGCCGCCGAGAGTTCCGATCTCACCCTTTAAGATGCTTTCGGGATCAACATACTTTGCAATACCGATCCACTGATCTCCCGCCTGCTGCATAAGATCGTATGCAACATAAGGATGGATAATCGCCACATAGCTGCCGTCAATCTTCGGAGCATTAACGCTCTTAAGCTCTGCAGCAGCTCTGAAGATATCTTTTACGCGAAGAAGACAGTTTTTATTGATGTCCTTTCTTGAAAGTATCTCCGTTTCCACACCGTCAATGACCTCGGGGCAGTACATAACATTCGTGCCGCCGATAAGCTCGTTTCTTACCACCGTATCAAGGGTAAGGCCCGCCTGAGAGGCAAGCTCCTTTGTTGCTTCAACAATTGTGTTGTCAACTGAGGTCAGTTCAAGCATATCCGTCTGCTCGATGTAGTCACCGTACTGATCCACCGTACAGCTGATCTTACTTACATTGAGCTTATTGCCCTTGGGTGTTACGCCCTCGGTGATAGCCTTTAAGGCCTTAGGAAGCTTTGAGAACTTTCTGAATTCGATAGTCTTACCGCCGTTTTTGGGAATAGGTCTCTTCTGACCGAACTGCTCGTGGATAAGATTTGCACCTGCAAGGGTGATAAGCGTCTTATCATAAAAGGTCTTCATCTCGGCAGAAAGGCTGTCGGGATTGGTGATGACGCCGTTTTCAAGAGTACCCTCTGTGGAATTGATGACCTCGCCTGCTGAAAATAATGTAAGTGTAATTTCCTTCATATGTTTTCTCCTTTTCAGAATGAAATTTTTTCGCCTCTGCCGACAGCGGAAATAATGCTCATTATCTCCCTTTCGGTAAGGCTTTTGACGTCTGTGCGTGTGACGGAGGATGCCTGTCCCTTAAGTGAGCTTTCCGAGGCTCTCTTTGAGGTGAGCATCGCATCCGCCGTGCTCTTGCCTGCCTTCATTACCGCGTATTTCAGGGCAGAGCCCATTATCCTTTCAAGATTCACGGTCTCAAAGGCTCTTCTCACATCCACGCCTGAATGAAGAAGCCTGCGAAATTCCGGAGAAGAGGTATACTCCGAGTGAAGATCAAAGGCGGGATAGATCTCACGAAGCTTTTTCTCTTCCTCTGAAAGCCTCTGAGAGAGCCTTTGTGCCGCTCTTTCTTTTAATATGCTCTCTGCCCTTATAAGAAGGGGGGAGCGTTCGGTTTTTTCTTCCTTCGGCATTTTCTTTTCGCTTTCAAGAAAGCTTTTTACAAGCCCTGCGGTGTCTGAGCTTGCAATATCGGGGAACATTTCGCTGAGCCTTGTGAGAAGCGGCTCTATCTCCTTAAGGGTATTCTCCGCCGACCTTACATTCTTAAGGCGTCTGTCAATGATGCCCTTTGTCCGCTTATTAAAGGCGTCCTTGTATTTCCCTCTGATAAGCTCCTCAAATTCCTCCTCTGCTTTGTCTTGCTCTGAAGCCTTCTCTTCAGATAAAGCTTCCTCTGAAGCCTCAATCTGAGCGTCAAGAGCCTCACTGCCATTCTCTGAAGACACGGCATCGGATGAAAAGATCAAAAGATCAATATCCATTTCCTTTGACCTCCCTTCTCTCTTTTTCTACTTTCGTCTGTTCCGAAGTGTCAATATGTGAACTCCTGAGGAGATCAATATCGTAGCTGAGAGACAGATTCAGAGGATATTTTAATTCTATCGCCCGAAGTCCCTCAAGAAGCATATCTATGTAGCTTTCAAGCCTGAGAACGGTATTCTTATCGGCTATTCTGCCGATAGTCATATGAAATAAGCCGTCCTCTACCGCAAGGCGGTATTTTTCAGCCCTTTCTCTTAGTCCCTTTTCTGCTACGGCATTATAAAAAGCCATACAAAGAGATGAAACGCCTGCACACACTATGTCACTGCCCTTGGGGGCAAAATCTGCGTGCCCCGATATTCTGACAATATAAACGCCGTCCTTATGCTTTATATCTGCTCTTATCATTTATTAACACCCCTTGCCTTCAGCTGATTATTCATTATTATCGTCTTTATCTTCTCCTTGTTTTCTATGTCAATAAGCTCCATACAGGCAAGAGACTGATCTGCCTTTTCGGGATCAAAGAAGCCTAAGGAATAGAAATTAAGGGCATCCGCATTCTGAGCGGCACGGGAGAAGGTGTTTTGTCTGTGCGCCTTGACCTTAACATCAAAGACAGGCTGATGAAGAACTGAGGGAAGACCGAAGCCGCCCTCGGTAAGCGTTCCCCGAAGCACGCTGTTATCATAAAGCTGATAGAGATAATCTCCCTTTTCACCGGTGATACGCATACTTCTCGGAAGAGTGTAAAACTGTCTTATAAGCTCAATTGAAAGGGTGCAGATCTCGGAAAAGGCGTTGTATGTAGCCGATATCATATCTCTTGAAAGCTTGTTGCCTGCCTCCTGAAGAGCGGTGATTGCCGTGCCCGAGGTAACTCCGCCTGCAGTACCGCCCTGAGAAAAGTCTCTGTTTCCGCTGGTCTCCTTAAGCTCATCTATCTTATTGTTAAGCACCGTCACATAGACGGGGGAAAGGGGCGAAAAGCCTATTTCTCTTATGGATTCCTCTCCGATGGATGAGCCTGCCACATGGACAAAATCACGGTTGAAGTCAGCGAATTCCTCTTCATTGACCGCTCCCTCAACACGGGTGAAATACCTTTTTCTTGAGCCGAGCCTTGCATTTCTGAGAATCTCGTTGCCGAGGATGTCTATCTCCTCCTGAGCGTCCTTCATAATGTCGATAAAGCCGAAGCCGACGGGAGTACCCTCCTCCTTGAAAAGAGGATCAAAGACAAAGGGGTATTTTCCGTGATCGTACCAGCCCTTGTCGCGGTAAAGGGGATCATTCTCAGAGGCATATAAAACAAAGGAATCAACAAATTTACAGTAATGAAGCACCGTTACACCGTTCACCTTCTTTTTGTAATACCAGTCCACAACCGCGGATTTTTTCGAGGTATCCACATTGCTGTCATAGGTGTAGGTGAGTATCTCTCTTCCGCTGCCGCCTAATTTTCCCTCCAAGAAGGGATATTCCTCAATAAGAAGATCGTTATCACAAAGATCGCAGTAAAAGACATTGCGGCTGTCCTGAATATTCCTGATGCCGGGCTCCCAGAAGAGATTAAGTATATCCACGGTACGGATATCGATCTCTCCGAGTCCCATATCACGCGCGGGATCCCAGAGGACGGAATAAACGGCTGTTCCCGTCTTCAGCTTTCTGTATGCTCCCTCGGAATAGACATTGAGAAAGGAATTTCTCTCGAGTATAACAGGAAGAACGCTTGTGAGCCTCTCTGCTTCACGGCGGTCCCCCTCTTCACGGGGAAGGACTGTGCATTCGGGAACGGCATCCATAAAATCCGCGTGCTTATTGACTATAGAATTGAAAAGCCAGGCAGAATGCTTCATTTCCCTTTGCGCAGGACTTCTCTGCCCCTGCCAATGGCGAAGACGGAACCATTTTTCATTCTGAAGCACCCTCTCATCAAGCAGTCCCTTGGCACTCTTATACTCCTTAAGCACCTCACCCGCCTGCCGCACCTCGCGTTCGGTAATGACATCCCCCGTCATCTCCTCACGGCCCTCGTTCCCGAAAGCTCCCTGCCTTCCGGTCAAGGAAATTTTCCCCTCACCGCCCTCAAAGCCTTCATTTTTCCTAAACAAGTTTCTTTCCAAAAATATCTCTCCTTTTTAAAATATAATAGCTTAATTCGCCCGTCAGCGAGCTAAATTGACCTTCGGTCAGCTAAATCCATCTTCAATGAGCTAAATTTTTTCTCCAAAAAAGCTCCAGCCCCCTCAGCAGACTTCCCATCAGCACCCCAACAATTTCAGACTCCCCAGCTCGTGCCGCCCACGGCACGGCGACAGCACCCCACTTCCCATCAGCACCGAAAAAGCTTCTGACTCTCAGCTCGTGACAACGGCACGGCGTTCTGCAAATTTAAGTAAAAACACCCCAAAGCCATCAGACTTTCCCATCAGCACCCTAACAACTTCTGACTCCTCAGCTCGTGCCGCCCACGGCACGGCGTTCTGCAGTTTTTAGTAAAAACACCCCAAAGCCATCAGACTTTCCCACCAGCACCGAAAAAGCTTCTGACTTCTCAGCTCGTGCCAACGGCACGGCGTTTGGGGAGTTTTCTTTTTATCTGAATCAGCCTGACTTCCGAGAAATGTTCAGAATTTCTGCAAGTGCGCCGCTTTTCCGCAGAAAAGGGGATGCAATTGCGGGAATTGTGGGCATTTATCGGAATCCGGCACCCCTCTTAAAGTCAGTTAC
>JAFSGH010000083.1 GCA_017440965.1 Clostridia bacterium
AACAATGCCTGCTCACGGCAGCTGCACAAAATATGAAAAAGATAGCAATGTGTTGCGGATAATACATTGCTATCTTTTTTTTCTTTAAACAAAAAACAACCCTCGAATCATATTAAAACGAGGGTTTGTCAGCAGTCTGCAGCTCCCGATTTTTCGGGAGCTGTTTTTTTAACCGTAAAACTTAATTTTGTTTATATCGTAGCTGTCATTTTCTACGAGATGCACGGTCTCTTCAATGCTGTCGGTTACCTTAAAAAGCTCGGGAGTCTGCTCTCTTACGAATCCGTCCTTTACATTCTCCTTAATAAGAGCAATAAGCTTATCATAATAGCCGTTTGTATTAAAAATTACAATAGGCTTCGAAAGTCTTGCAAGCTGCTTGAGTGTCAGCACCTCAAAAAACTCTTCATATGTGCCTGTGCCGCCGGGAGTTATGATAAAGGCGTCGGAATTATCCTCCATATATTTTTTTCTGTCGCGCATATTCTCCGTCCAGACATACTCATCACACTTATCGTAAACCACGCCTGCCTCCTTGAAGAAGGTGGGAATTACGCCTGTAATGTGACCATTACATTTTGTAAATCCTCTTGCGGCTGCTCCCATAAGTCCGTTTTTTCCGCCGCCGAACATAAGCGAATGACCTCTTGATGCAAGAGTCTCTGCGAGAAGCTCAGTCTGTTCAATATAGCTTTTATCGATCTCGGTACCCGATGCACCGAATATACATACCATCATAATTATTACCTCACTCTATCTCAATATTTTTAAATCTGAGAGCCTCAAAAATATGCTCTCTCTTTATTATATCATATCCTTCAATATCTGCAATGGTGCGCGCAACTCTTAAAACCTTATCATAGGTTCTGCCTGAAAGTCCCAATCTTTCATACTGCTTTTTTATCAGTGCCGTTGCCGCCTCATCCATAATACAGAAGCTTCTTGTCTGAACCGCCGTCATTTTTGCATTACAGGTAACTGAAGTGCCCTTAAAGCGCTGCAGCTGTATTTCTCTTGCCTTTTCAACTCTCGCCTTGATCTCCGCAGAGGTCTCTTCTCTTTCACCGGCGCCGCTTATCTCGGAAAACGAGGCGGCGGGAACATCAATGACAATATCTATTCTGTCAAGAAGAGGTCCAGATATACGGTTTTTATATCTCTGCCTTGCACTCTCAGTGCAGGTACATTTTTTCTGAGCGTGTCCGAAATATCCGCAGGGGCAGGGATTCATTGCCGCTACAAGCATAACGGAGCAGGGATAAGTCAGAGTTCCCGCAACTCTTGATATTGTAACCTCTCCGTCCTCAATAGGCTGTCTCATAACCTCCATGGTAACCCTCTGAAATTCAGGAAGCTCATCAAGAAACAGCACGCCGTTATGCGCAAGAGAAAGCTCACCGGGACGGGGCACTGCACCGCCTCCTGAAAGAGCCGCAGGCGAAACTGTATGATGAGGAGAGCGAAAAGGTCTTATCTTTATAAGTCCCTTTTTGTTTCTGAGCTCTCCTGCAATTGAATATATTTTTGTTGTTTCAAGAGACTCCTCGAAGGTCATATCGGGAAGGATAGTGGGAATTCTCTTTGCAAGCATACTTTTTCCTGATCCGGGAGGACCTGAAAGAAGAATATTATGTCCGCCTGCCGCCGCAATTTCAAGAGCTCTTTTTGCAGTATGCTGTCCCATAACATCAGAAAAATCAGGCACTATCCCGCTTTGCTCAGAGCCTTCGTTTGTCTCGGGAAGAGTTTTTGCGAGAGGGGGGAATGAAGAATCCTTTTCAAGAAAATATGCAAGAAGCTGAGACACATTTATTACGGGATATATCTCAACTCCGTCCACGACTGCCGCTTCGCCCGCATTGGCACAGGGAAGAAAGACCTTCTTTATTCCTGCATTTCTTGCCTCTATAACCATAGGAAGCACACCGTTTACGGGGCGCACGTCTCCCGACAGGGAAAGCTCACCGATAAACGCCTTTTCACTGACATCAATATTCAGCTGCTTGCCTGCCATAAGCAGAGCCACAAATATGGGAAGATCATAAACACTTCCCTCTTTTTTTACATCCGCAGGTGCAAGATTTATAACGATATGATTAAACGGAAAGCCGTAGCCGCTGTTTTTTATGGCTGACTGTACTCTTTCCTTTGCTTCGGAAACTGCCGTATCGGGAAGTCCTACCATATCGAAACGGAATTTTCCGCCCGATATATCTGCTTCTACCTCTACCATAAAAGAACGCATACCGAATATACCCATACTCATTACCTTAGCAGTCATCCTTACACCTCCGAACATTTGTTTGTATTATATCATCATAAATCAGCATTGTCAATAAATCGGCATTAAAAACGAAGGAAACGGCACATTTTTGCACCGTTTCCGAAAATTTATCTGCCGAATATTCTTATAAAGCTGTCCGAATACGGAATATTCTCACTGTATTCAAAGAAGAAATTGGGATCCAGCTCCTCAAAGACCTCCGGAACAGAGGTTGCAAACTCTCCCACTATGCTAAAGAATATTATCATCATAATCACAGTTATTCCGATGGTTATAGCCTGACTTACGAGCATTGCCTTGAAGAAGTTTGATTTTGCCTTATTTGTGGTATCAAAGGCGTGCTTGAAGCAAACAAGAATATAGATAATAAAGCCAACACCGGGAATAAAGTTCCACAAGGGATATAAAAGTATCCATTTAAGATAATCCTTAAGGCTCGGTGCCTTGTCATTTACCTGAGGTGCGCACGAATAAGGCTGTTCGCCGTAATAGGGAGCGCCGCTTTGCTGTTGATAATAGTATCCGCCGGCATTTTGGTTATCCGACGCATTGTTATTATACTGCCCGTAATTATTATTTGCATTAGCGTTAAAATTTTCAGTTCCCGCCTGAAATCCGTCATTCACCTGCTCACCGCAAACGGTGCAAAATCTTGAGCCTTCCGCAATTTCATTTCCGCATTTTTTGCATACCATAGTAATTTCCTCCTTAAATTAAAATCTTGATCTCTGAAGAGCACGCATAACACTTGTATAAATAAGCATCATACGATTTTCATCATGCTTTTTTATTTCCGGTCCCTTTCCCTTGGAGCGTTCTTTTATAAATTCACGCACCTTCTGAAAAGCGGATTCCGTATCAAATTCAAGCAAAGGATAAATTCTGTCCGTCTCCGTTTTAAGAAGATACAGAATATCACTGAGCTTATATTCCGTTTCATCGTCAAAGCCGCAGGAATGCATAAGTATTTCCAATGCACAGATAAATATCTCCTGCTTTGACGGTCTGTATTTTTTGCAGTATTCCCCGAGTATGGCGGTGCATCCCTCAAGCTTATTGACTCTGTGATAACGGACAAAGGGAGAAAAATCGAAGTCTGCCTCCATAAGGCTTAGAATATTTATAAAATGATCAGAAGCCTCTGAAAGATAGCTCATTCCCGCGTCATCAGGGATATAAACATATCTGAAGCCGAGATATCTGCCGTAGGTCTTCATTGCATCGTTATAGCCCAGACGAATAGACCTGTCGAGAACATTTCTCTCAAAATTCATAAAATTGCCGAGATCCTTTGAGGGCTTTATGTAAGTAACTGCAGGGTGTCTCAGATATCCCTCGTGATTATTATCGGGATTAAGATCGACTGCAACCACCTTCGTTGCACCCAGAGAATATGCGGCGGCAATCGGGATATTATCGTAAAAACCGCCGTCAATATACTGTTCTCCGTCTACCTCTGCCGGAGGAAACACGGGATAGCAGGCACAGGAGGCGGATATCCATTTCCACGCATTTTCCGTATCAAGTGCCATATCGCTTTTTCTGACGGTCAAGGGAATAAGATCATTGGGACCGAAGCCCTTGAATTTTACCGTCATAAGTGCATAGTCTATTTCCGAGCCGAAGAATTTTCCGATATCAAAATATCTGTGTATCATATTGATAAACGGTGTATTATCGGCACTCTTTGTATTGAAATAATTTTTAATAAAGGGAAGGATATTCTCCTTCTGAGAAAGGATGCTTTCAATAGAGACATCAAAGCTGATGCCGTTTGCCATTATATCGCCTGCAGTGACCTCACTCCACATTTTCTGAGCTTCAGAAAAATCCTTCTGAACATAAAAAGCCGCATTAATGGAGCCGATTGAAGTACCCGTCGCAATGTCAAAGGTCTCGCCCAGCTCCTCGAGAGCCTTCCAGACTCCCAGCTGATACGCACCCTTGGAACCGCCGCCTGCAAAAACGATGGCTTTTTTATTTTCGTTCAATTATTTCACCCTACCTTAAATCAATAAAATCCGGTCATATCCTCAGTGTGAAGTGCTGTTCTGATAACACTGACGGGGACGACCTCCTTGCCGAGATAACCTGAAACAGCCTGAGAAAGTTGAATCGGGTTAAGATTAAAGGTACTGCCTGCAGGCAATACGACCTCAAGACCGATATCCTCATTCTCACTACTGAGCTTAAAGCTTTTAATATGCTGAGACACATCAACTGTCTTCATAACCTTTTTGCCGCCTGACTTACCGCTTTTTTCGCAGGTAAGACTGCCGCTTGTGAGAGCTTCAAAAAGCTCATTTTCACTGATATCCTCTTTTGAATAGAGTACCTTATATGTTCCGTATGCAATTTCCGCACTTTTGTTAAAGGGCTTTACGGCACTTTCGACATAAAGTCCCTCGGGCATACACCTGTTTAATCTGTCCTTTACCTCTTGAGGGGACATATCACCCAAAATTTTGATATCTACAGGCTCGCCTTCACTTTCCACTCCGAGAGACAAAGCAAGAAGAAAGGAAATGTAAGGATGGGGATTAAAGCCCTCTGTATACCATAAGGGGATCTCCGCTCTTCTTACGGCTCTTTGCATAAGCCTGAACATATCAAGGTGAGATACAAATTTGATCCTGCCTTTTTTTGATATATAAAGTCTCAGATCATACATCGCACTTTCCTCCGTTCAGCTTATTTGCAGAGCAGCCTGCACATTTTATTCTGCAATGCGGTGTAGTCTCGGCATTATATGATTTTTTGCTTTCCTTCATAAGAAATGCCTTGCTTACACCGAAATCAAGATGATCCCAGGGCAGCTTTTCATCATATTCTCTTCTTCTGTTTGCATAAAATTCGGGAGAAATTCCGCAGTCAACAAAGCTTTCCTGCCACTTATCGAACATAAACTTGTCTCCCCAGCCGTCAAAGCGGCAGCCTTTTTTCCATGCACATTCGATTACATCGGAAAGCCTTCTGTCTCCTCTTGCGAATACGCCCTCAAGGAAGGATGTGGGAATATTATGGAAGCTGACGTTAATCTTCTTTGAGGGGAGAGTATTTTTCAGATGCTCCTGCTTCTGAGCAAGCTCATCGGGAGTAGCCTGAGGCTCCCATTGGAATGGAGTAAATGGCTTAGGAACAAATGAGGATGCACTGATACCTACATTTACGCCTCTTCCCTTCGGCTTATCGGGATTCATATAGAATGCATCAACGACCTTCTTTGCAAGAAGTCCGATGCCCTCAACATCCTCGTCAGTCTCAGTGGGAAGGCCCAGCATAAAATAGAGCTTTACTGCGCTGTAGCCGTTAGAGAAGGCTATATTTGCAGTTTCGATAAGCTCCTCCTCTGTGACATTCTTATTTATAACATCTCTCATACGCTGTGTACCGGCTTCGGGAGCGAAGGTAAGACCGCTTCTTCTTACTCCCGTAAGCTTCTTTACAAGCTCCTCGGAGAAATTATCGACTCGAAGCGACGGCAATGCAATATTGACCTTTTCATCCCCCGTCCAGTCAAGAAGCTTTGAAAGCAGCTCCTCTATCTTAGTATAGTCCGAGCTTGAAAGAGAACAAAGGGATATCTCATCATAGCCGGTATTCTTACAAAGAGTCTTGCACTGCTCATTGATCACATCGGGACTCTTTTCTCTTATAGGTCTGTAGATAAAGCCCGCCTGACAGAAGCGGCAGCCTCTTATACAGCCGCGGAATATCTCGTGAGTTACTCTGTCGTGTACCACATCAATAAAGGGAACAACAAAATTATCGGGATAAAAGACCTTGTCAAGATCGCTGATGATCCTCTTTGTTACTGTTTCGGGAGCCCCCTCACAGGGTATGATATCCTTAAGAGTTCCGTCAGCGTTATATTCAGTCTTATATAAAGACGGCACATATACACCGGGTATCTTTGCCGCATCCGTAAGAAATTCTTCCTTTGAGGAGCCTCTTTTTTTATGCTCCTTATAAAGGTCCATTATCTCGCTGTTGACCTCTTCTCCCTCACCGAGAGAAAACAGATCAAAAAACTCTGCAACGGGCTCAGGATTGCATACACAGGGACCGCCGCCCATTACAATGGGAGAAAGTCCTTTTCTGTCACTTGCTCTTACGGGAAGACCTGCAAGGTCAAGCATATTAAGTACATTTGTATAGCAAAGCTCATACTGAAGAGTAAAGCCGATAATATCAAAATCCTTTATGGGATCTCCGCTTTCAAGGGCGTAAAGAGGGATATTATTCCTTCTCATCTGCTCCTCCATATCGTCCCAGGGAGCAAATACTCTTTCACACCAGGTATCGTCTCTTTCATTCGCGGCGGAATAAAGTATTTTCATTCCGAGATGCGACATACCTATTTCATAGGAATCGGGAAAGCAGAAGGCAAACCTGATATCCACCTTGTTTTTATCCTTGATCACGCTGTTCAGCTCACCGCCGGTATATCTTGCAGGCTTCTGAACAAGCGGTAAAATTCTTTCGAGTTTTCTGTCCATAATAAAACCGTCCGTAAAATAAATGTATATATATTATATATAACACTTTTTTTTACATTTTTCAAGTAATCCCGCCGCCTCTTTTATCATTAAAGCAGCCTATGAAGCAATAAACCAAAAAAATCACGGCACTGAGGGAAAGATCAACCTTTGTGAAGAGAACAAAAAACAAGGCTGTCATCAATAATAACGCTGTGACAGCAAAAATTTCGCAGATCCTGCCTGCTTTATTTTCCGGATATTTATTTTCAAGAAATTGAGATAATGCCATACCGCCGTCTAAAAAAGGTAGTGGCAGAAGATTAAACACTCCTAAAATAAGATTTACGGCAGAAATTCTTAGCAACAACTCTGACAAAAAAGCAGAGCCGAGGACAAAAAAAGCCGCACCTGCAATAATATTAAAAACAGGTGCAGACAACAGTATGCAGACAGCTTTTTTGCAGGGCATAAGCAAAAAGCCGTCTGCTTTTATTTTTATTCCGCCGGGGAAAAGCTCCATCGACGCTTTTTTACATCCGAACTTAAAAAGGAAGAGCAGATGGACAGCCTCGTGAAAAAGAGCGGATAAGAAGGCGAAAATGAAGCTTATATCCTTTGACAAAACACAAAGGACGGCAAAAAACACCGTAAAGGAAAAGCTTATAAAGATACGAAGAAAGCCTAAATCAATATACATCTTCTGCTTTATCCAATATAAGTGCAGGGTCCTCTGCCCTGCCGTTTATATGATATTCAAAATGCAGATGTGGTCCTGTTGCAAGTCCGCTGTCACCCACAGAGGCAATTACCTCGCCCCGCCTTACATATATTCCCTCAGACACAAACAGCTCCTCACAGTGACAGTAAAGCGTCTGACTTCCGTCAGCGTGCCGAAGCTTAATATAATTTCCCGCCTTTTCCGCTGTTCCTGAAGCAATAACACAGCCGTCCGCTACGGCGTGTATCGGTGTCCCCCTGACTGCCGCAATGTCTCTGCCCTCGTGAAAGCTGCTGTCCGAATATACGGGATGGACTCTTTGTCCGTAATCAGAGGTTATTTTTCCCGAAACGGGCATAACGGGAGTGTCATCCGAAAGCTCAGCGTATTCCTCGCTCTGCTCTTCATCTGAATAAAGCTTCTCATATTCCTTATTTTCGTAAGCCGCGGCAGATAAGGTCCCCGGTAGCAATGTGCCTTCCTTTTCCTCTGAGGGAGTAAAATATCCGCCGATATCAAGATCCTCATCAAAAATGACCTCAATATCCTTTCTTATGGCAAGGAATTCCTCACGGTTTATTCTCGAAAACATATAGAGCATCACTACGGTAAGAATAACAAGAGCAGACTGAACAAGGCACAGCACCGCAAACATATCGGCTTTGTTGATCTCTTTTTTCGCTTTCATTCGTATTATCTTCATACACTTCTCCTCTTTTCCTGCTACAAAAGTATATGAAGCAAAATACCGTTTTATGAACAGGTGCTTTTTGATTCTTCTCTTTCCTTTATTGCGTCCATTATTTTTTCCCTCAGTTCCTCGACTATTTCCACTATTCTGAATTTAATTACATATCCGCTGTTTTCCGTAACAAGCTCCGCTCCGCCTTCACCGAATACGGCATATGCATCCTCAGTGTTTTCGGTAACCGCGGGAAGACACAAAGGCGGAAACATAATACACCACCAGTTTTTTCCCTTTCCCTCACCGAGAACTATTCTGCAGGCTCTGTATCTGCCTGCAGGAAGCCTGATATCCTCATATTGTCTGGTATCAAAGTATTCCTCGGTGACTGAAAGCGTTGCTTTATAGCTGAAGCCGTTTTCCCGAAGCACTCTGTCGGCTGTTTCTTCAAGCATTTCCTTATTGCTGAGTATCTTTTCTGCCGCCTCAGCTGCGTCTGTATTTTTTTCAAAAAGCTCTGCCCCCGCTTCAAGCACAGCATCACGAACAAGAAGCTTCACCTTCTGTGCCTCATCGGAATCGGAATCAGCGAGTATATGAAGCCTCAGACAATTATCCCGCACCTCATCTGCGGCGGTAAAGCCTTCAATGACAAATGATATTACAAGAGAAAAGCATAAGGCAAAAACAGTAATAAGATTGAGATATTTTTCATTTTTTCTTTTTATGTTCATAAAAAAAGACCTTCCTTTCGCAGGAAAGTCTTGACAGTATTCTTCAGTTTATTCAACGCCCTTATTTTTTGTACGGCACATAAAGATGCTTTCAGTATCATCCTTAAGCAGACGGGCACATTCCTTCATCTGCTCTCTTGAATCAAAAAGACCGAAATATGCAGAGCCTGAGCCTGACATTGCACAATACCACGCACCGCACTGATACATAGCTTCCTTTATCCTTTTGCCTGCACTGACATCGCAAAGCTCCTCAAACATATTCCCCGCATATCTGACAGCTTCCCTGTATTCACCTCTTGCCGCATAAAACAAAAAGCTGTCATTGTCGGGATGGGTAAGCTCCTGCGCAGAATCAAATCTTGCATATGCATCCTTTGTGGAGACTCTCTCATAAGGCTTTACGATAAGCACATCGCTGAAAAGTGCGGGAAGCCCCGTCATCACCTCTCCGATATTCTGACAAAGCCTTGTGCCGCCTACATAACAAAACGGCACATCTGCACCTACTTCAAGCGCTATCGACATAATGTCTCTGTGAGACAGTGCATCGGGATATGCATGCGACAATGCCTTAAGCACAGCCGCCGCATCTGCACTTCCGCCTGCAAGCCCTGCTCCCGAGGGGATGACCTTTTTTATATAGATATCACACTCCGGCTCAAGTCCCGCTCTTTCATAAAACAGCCTTGCCGCCTTGTATGCAGTATTTCTGTCATCGCAGGGAATGTATCTCTCCGAGCAACGAAGGCGAAGTCCCTTCTCACCGGTCGTGACAGTGACGGGATCGTATAAGCCTACCGATTGCATCAATGTAAATATTCCGTGATACTTGTTGGGAAGCACCCCCGTAAGATCAAGGGTAAGATTAATTTTAGCATACGCTCTGAGCTTGATTTCCATTTTATCCCGTCCTTTCTCTGTTTATTCTATCACCTTTTTTTCTTCCTGAAAACTCTTTTTTTGCAAATTTCCGAAAATTTACTTTATGCATAGCAAATACATAAAAATGTTGATAACTTTGTTAAGTAAAGTTAGTATATTTACATTTTACGGCTGTTATTTTTTTAACAAAGTCAAGTTATTAACATTTTCAACCGAGTTTTCAACATTTTCACACTTATTATCAACAAACCGATTTACTTATCAACACCGTAAAGGCAAGCATCTTTACAGAAAAAATATACATCCCCTCTTGCATATATTACCATTTAATACCATCCCCACCGCCAAAGACAGAAAAAAAACAAGAGAAACCACACAGCTTCTCTTGTTTTTTCGTTTTCATACAAATTCACTATAGAGTGATAAAGTAGATTGCAGAGACAGAGTTCGTTTACAATCCTGCATATGTGTATCAATCCACTATAGAGTGATAAAATAGATTTTCATCATTGCACTTGCATCACTTGTACTGTATCGTAAACTTCATTTTCATTTACACCATCTACATTATCACTCTAGAGTGGATTGATACCCTACGGCATTTATTACGGCTTTGAAGTTGGCTCTTCTACATTATCACTCTATAGTAAACAGGCTGTTATTTTACGGCAGAAAAAAAGCACCTATGATAACGGAAATTTCCGTTTCATAAGTGCTTTTTGTTTTTATTTAAGCTTTGCCTATTGAAGCTTGAGCTTATTGGAGCTTAGTTTTTCTTGTTGTCTCTTCTACCGCCCTTGAAGTCTCTTCTGGGCTTTCTGGGAGTGTCATCAAGCTCGTTTTCGGGAGTAAGTCCCTCAACAGCAATAAGAGCATTTCTTCTTGAAAGATTAAGTCTGCCCTGATCGTCTGTGGGAAGAACCATAACGATGATCTCATCGCCTACATTTACAACATCCTCAACCTTTTCTGTTCTCTTTACATCAAGGTGGCTGATGTGTACCATACCTTCTCTGCCGGGAGCGATCTCAACGAATGCACCGAAGCTCATAAGTCTTGTTACAACACCCTTATAGATAGAGCCCTCTTCGGGATCGTTTACGATAGTTTCGATGATACTGAGAGCCTTCTTTGCATCATCAATATCAGTTGAAGAAATGAATACTGAGCCGTCCTCTTCGATATCGATCTTACAGTTGCACTCAGCACAGATCTTCTGAATAACCTTACCCTGCTTACCGATAACATCACCGATCTTTTCGGGATCGATCTTAGTTGAAAGCATCTTGGGAGCATACTTTGAAAGCTCTGCTCTGGGCTCTGCAATACAGGGAAGCATAACCTCGTCAAGTATCTTGCATCTTGCATCATATGTCTTTTCAAGAGCTTCCTTGATGATAGCGGGAGTAAGACCGTGAACCTTAAGGTCCATCTGAATTGCTGTGATACCTGCCTTTGTACCTGCAACCTTGAAGTCCATATCGCCGAAGAAGTCTTCAAGTCCCTGAATGTCAACCATTGTCATAAAGCGATCTCCTTCAGTAACAAGACCGCAGGAAATACCTGCAACGGGAGCCTTGATGGGAACACCTGCAGCCATAAGGGAAAGAGTGGAGCCGCAGATAGATGCCTGAGATGTTGAGCCGTTTGAGGAGAGAACCTCAGAAACAAGTCTTATTGTATAGGGGAATTCCTCAACAGAGGGAATAACGGGAACAAGTGCTCTTTCAGCAAGTGCACCGTGGCCGATCTCTCTTCTGCCGGGGCCTCTTGAGGGCTTTGTTTCACCTACAGAGTATGCAGGGAAATTATAGTGATGGATATATCTCTTTGACTCTTCCTCGTCGATTCCGTCAAGAGCCTGAGCCTCGCCTACTGTACCGAGAGTAGTAACTGTGAGAACCTGAGTCTGTCCTCTTGTGAACATACCTGAGCCGTGTACACGGGAGAGAAGGTCGATCTGTGCATCAAGGGGACGCATATCGTTGATTCCTCTGCCGTCAACACGCTTGTTCTCATCGAGAAGCCAGCGGCGTACGATATACTTCTGAAGCTTATACATACAGTCATCGATCTTTGCGATGTCATCGGGATAAACCTCATCAAACTTTGCGTGAACTGCATCATAGATGGGAAGGAGTCTCTCGTCACGGATACGCTTGTCATCTGTATCAAGAGCAACCTTAACATCATCAATTGCAAATTCCTTGATAGCTTCAAACATTTCGGGAGAGGGATCCATTGAGGGAACCTCTATCTTCTCCTTGCCGATCTCAGCCTGGATACCCTTGATGAATTCAACTATCTTCTGATTTTCTGCATGAGCAAACATAATTGCATCATACATAACATCATTGGGAACTTCATTTGCACCGGCTTCGATCATAGCAACAAGATCAGCTGTGGAAGCAACGGTAGCAGCCATTTCTGACTTTTCTCTTTCAGCTGCTGTGGGGTTGATAACGAACTTACCCTCAACGAGACCAACAGATACACCTGAGATAGGTCCTGCCCACGGAATGGGAGAAATTGAAAGAGCGATAGATACACCGATCATAGCGGTGATCTCGGGAAGGCAGTCGGGATCAACTGACATAACAGTTGCAACGATGCCTACATCGTTTCTCATATCCTTGGGGAAAAGAGGACGGACAGGTCTGTCGATAACACGGGAGCAAAGAGTTGCTTTTTCAGATGCCTTTCCTTCTCTTCTCTGGAATGAGCCGGGAATCTTACCTACTGAATAGAGCTTTTCCTCAAAGTCAACGGACATGGGGAAGAAATCTACGCCCTCACGGGGCTTGTCTGCCATTGTAGCAGTACAAAGAACTTCTGTTTCACCGTAACGGATAAGACAGGAGCCGCCTGCAAGCTGAGCCATTTTTCCGGTCTCAACAACAAGAGGTCTGCCTGCGAGTGTTGTTTCAAATTTTCTGAACTCGTTAAACATTTTACTTCTCCTTAAATTATTTATTCTTAAAAGCCGTGGTTACTGTCAATGTACAATTCACAGACTGCAATCTCTTGCAAGCTCTGAATTGTACATTTTACATTAACATTATTCCCGCAGGAAACACGGCATTCAAGGTCTGAAAAAAGATTTTCAGGCGGCAAAGGAAAAACACTTCGCCGCCCATGACACTACATTATTTACGAAGTCCGAGTCTTGCAACGATAGAACGGTATCTTTCGATGTCGTTCTTCTGAAGGTAAGCAAGAAGGTTTCTTCTGTGACCAACCATCTTAAGAAGACCGCGTCTGGAATGATGATCCTTCTTGTGCTCTTTAAGATGCTCGTTAAGGTCGTTGATTCTCTTTGTGAGAATAGCGATCTGTACCTCGGGAGAACCTGTGTCACCCTCGTGAGTAGCGTATTCAGCCATTATAGCCTGCTTTTCTGCCTGTGTCATTGTTTTTCACCTCATATTATTATTATCCTGATATCCCAGAGAGGGCAAGGTGAAAGAAATGCCTTAAGGCATAACAATAAAACCCCGTCTCCGAGAAACCGGACAAAATGCATTTTAACACACCTTTTTTCAAATGTAAAGTCTTTTTTTTCGTCAAAAAATTAACAATTGTATAAAATCGGAATATAACATTGGTTTTTTACCCTGAAAACGGTATTTTTATACCTCTGACCGCCGCAGTTTAATGTTATAATGTAAATAATATACAAAACTTTAGTCAAATTACCTTGTTTTTCTACTTGATTTACAGAAAAATGATATTTACTTTTCTAATATTAAGTGATAAAATGTTCTTTGGTGTGTTACCAATCCAATGTATTATTATTTAGGAGGATATATTATGGCAAGAATGAAAAAGTCCATGGACGGAAATAATGCAGCAGCATATGTTTCCTACGCTTTTACAGAAGTAGCAGGCATTTATCCTATTACTCCTTCAAGCCCCATGGCAGACTATGTTGACCAGTGGTCCGCACAGGGTCAGAAAAACATCTTCGGCACAACCGTAAAGGTTGCAGAAATGCAGTCCGAAGCAGGTGCAGCAGGTACCGTTCACGGTTCTCTTGCAGCAGGTGCTCTCACAACTACTTATACAGCTTCTCAGGGACTTCTTCTTATGATCCCCAATATGTATAAGATCGCAGGTGAGCTTCTTCCCTCTGTTTTCCACGTATCAGCTCGTTGCGTTGCTTCACACGCACTTAACATCTTCGGTGATCATTCAGACGTATATGCTTGCCGTCAGACCGGCTTTGCTATGCTTGCTGAAACAAATACTCAGGAGGTTATGGACCTTGGTGCAGTTGCTCACCTTGCAACTATCAAGTCAAGAGTTCCCTTCCTCAACTTCTTTGACGGTTTCCGTACATCTCACGAGATCCAGAAGATCGAGATCTGGGACTATGAGGACCTCAAGGAAATGTGCGATATGGATGCTGTTGATGCATTCAGAAAGCGCGCTCTTAATCCCGAGCATCCCGTAATGAGAGGCTCACACGAAAACGGTGACATCTTCTTCCAGCACAGAGAAGCTTGTAACGAATACTACGATGCAGTTCCCGCTATCGTTGAGGAATATATGGATAAGGTTAATGCTAAGCTCGGCACTAACTACAAGCTCTTCAACTACTACGGCGCAGAGGATGCTGACAGAGTAATCGTTGCTATGGGTTCGATCTGCGATGTCGCTGAAGAGGTTATTGACTATCTTACAGCTCAGGGCGAAAAGGTAGGTCTTGTTAAGGTTCGTCTTTACAGACCCTTCTCTGCAGAAAAGCTTATCGAAGCTATTCCCGCAACAGCAAAGAAGATCGCTGTTCTTGACAGAACAAAGGAGCCCGGCTCACTCGGCGAACCCCTCTACCTCGATGTTGTTACTGCTCTTGCTACAAAGGGTGTTCAGGCAACAGTTATCGGCGGCAGATACGGTCTCGGTTCAAAGGATACTCCTCCCTCAAGCGTATTCGCTGTATATAACGAGCTCAAGAAGGATGCTCCCAAGGCTCAGTTCACAATCGGTATCAACGATGACGTTACAAACCTTTCACTTGAAGAGACTGCTGCTCCCAACACAGCTGCTGCAGGCACAATCGAGTGTAAGTTCTGGGGTCTCGGCGGCGACGGTACTGTCGGTGCAAACAAGAACTCCATCAAGATCATCGGTGACCACACAGATAAGTACGTTCAGGCATACTTCCAGTATGACTCAAAGAAGACCGGCGGTATCACCATTTCTCACCTTCGTTTCGGTGACAGCCCCATCAAGTCCCCCTACTACATCAACAAGGCTGACTTCGTTGCTTGTCATAATCCCTCTTATGTTGAAAAAGGCTATAAGATGGTAAATGACGTTAAGCCCGGCGGTGTATTCCTTATCAACTGCCAGTGGAACGAAGCAGAGCTCAGCGAAAAGCTCAACGCTGAGACAAAGCGCTACATTGCAAACAACAATGTTCAGCTCTACACAGTTAACGCTATTGACCTTGCTCAGAAGGTTGGCATGGGCAAGAGAACAAATACAGTTCTTCAGGCTGCTTTCTTTGCACTTGCAAAGGTTCTTCCCATTGAAGAGGCAGTTCAGTACATGAAGGACGCAGCAACAAAGTCCTACTCCAAGAAGGGCCCCGAGATCGTTAAGTGCAACCACGATGCTATCGACGCAGGTGTTTCCGCATTCGTTAAGATCGACGTTCCCGCTGATTGGGCAAACGCAGAGGATGCTTGCACATGTGCTGCTGAAGGCACACAGTCAAAGCTCGAGAAGATGGTTAACAACATCATGCTTCCCGTTGGCCGTATGGACGGTGATTCACTTCCCGTTTCTGCTTTCGTTGATCACGCTGACGGTACATTCGAGCAGGGTGCTTCCGCATTCGAAAAGAGAGGCGTTGCTGTTATGGTTCCCGAATGGGATCCCACAAAGTGCGTACAGTGTAACCAGTGTGCATATGTATGTCCTCATGCAACAATCCGTCCCTTTGCTATGACAGCTGAAGAAGCAGCAAATGCTCCCGAAGTTACAAAGACAAAAGAAATCAAGAAGACAGAATATGTTTATACTCTTGCAGTATCTCCCATGGATTGTATGGGATGCGGAGTTTGTATCGGTGTTTGTCCCACAGCTTCTCTTACAATGAAGTCAAGAGAGAGCCAGGATGCACAGCAGGCTTCCTTCGATTACTGTGTAGCTAATGTAACAGAAAAGGCTGAGCTTACAGCAGGCGTTTCCGTAAAGGCAAGCCAGTATAAGACTCCTCTTCTCGAGTTCTCAGGCTCCTGCGCAGGCTGTGCTGAAACAGCATATGCCCGTCTTATCACTCAGATGTTCGGTGACAGAATGTACATCTCCAATGCAACAGGCTGTTCTTCAATCTGGGGCGGACCTGCAGCTACATCACCCTACACTGTAAACAAGGCAGGTCACGGTCCTGCTTGGGCAAACTCACTCTTTGAAGATAACGCAGAACACGGCTTCGGTATGTACCTCGGTCAGAACGCGATCCGTAACTCCCTTATCGCAAAGGTTCAGGAGATCACAACTAATGACAAGGCAAGTGCAGAACTCAAGGCTGCTGCTGAAGCATATCTTGCAACAGTATCAGACGGCGAAAAGAACGGTGCTGCAACAGAAGCTCTCGTAGCTGAGCTTGAAAAGGTAGCAGGCTGCTGCGACCACTGCGCTTCCATCCTCAAGAACAAGGAATACCTTGCTAAGAAGTCCGTATGGATCTTCGGCGGCGACGGTTGGGCATATGACATCGGCTTCGGCGGTGTTGACCACGTTCTTGCTGCAGGTGAAGATGTAAACATCATGGTATTCGATACAGAAGTTTACTCCAACACAGGCGGACAGGCTTCAAAGGCTTCTCAGATCGGTCAGGTTGCTCAGTTTGCAGCTGCAGGTAAGCAGATCGCAAAGAAGAGCCTTGCAGAGATCGCTATGAGCTACGGCTATGTATATGTAGCACAGATCGCTATGGGTGCAAATCCCGCTCAGACAATCAAGGCTATTGCTGAAGCTGAAGCTTATAACGGACCTTCAATCATCATTGCATACGCACCCTGCGAAATGCACTCCATCAAGGGCGGTATGGTTAACTGCCAGGCTGAGATGAAGAAGGCTGTTGATTGCGGTTACTGGAATATGTTCCGTTACAATCCTGCTCTCAAGGCAGAAGGCAAGAATCCCTTCACAATCGACTCCAAGCCCGGTAAGACAGAAGACTTCCGTGCATTCCTTCTCAACGAAGCACGTTACTCCTCACTTACACGTTCCTTCCCCGAAAGAGCAGACGCTCTCTTCGCAGAAGCAGAAGCAAAGTCGGTTGAAAGATATAATCACCTTCTCAGACTTCAGGCTCTCTATGCTCCCGATGCTGAATAAGCAATAAGGAATATAAAGAATAAATAAAAATTACGGTGCTGATCCCGAAAGGGTATCAGCACCGTTTTTTTATTATATAGGAAAGCTTTGAGCAAAAAAGCTTCACACCTGCACATCTGTCAGAAGCCGCCTGCAGGCAAAAAAAGAAGCCGTTATTTACACGGCCTCGGTTTTTTTTCTTGTTCTGACAAGATATATAATGATTGATGTAAGGGCAAAGGCTTCATTGAAGGTTCCTGCAATAGAGCCGTTTGCAATATTATAAACAAACCAGCATACACAGACGGGAATTGACAGATACTTCAGAAGCCTTGTATTCTTCTGCCAATTGGCTGTTGTGGCAAAGATAGATGCGATAAACGGCAATATGCTCCACGCACTTTCCCATGTGAGAATAACGCTTCCCGCACAAAGCACTATAAAAACTGCAGGAATAATATTATTCTGCGCCCATTTCTTTTCTCGGAAGCTGTATACTATACCTCTGAGCACATTTATCATATTCATTCCGACGGGAGTGAACAAGCCGAGACAGGCAAAATGCAGACTCCAAACAAGAGAGCAAAGAGACATCAGAATAAGTATGGTGCGATGCTTCTTAAACTGATACATAGCAACAGCAATCCCCATCGCAATAAAGCCTAATATCTGAGCAATCAAATTCTGATGAGCTGTAAAAAATTCAGGCATAAACAAATACCCCGCTATAGTTTATTTTGTATTGTCCTTTGCAGTTTTGCATGAAGCGATCAACAAGCTTCGGATGTATGATATATCGCTGATGCGATATGATATACGGCTGATGCCGTATGATATATTTGCTGTGCAAATATGATATAATATCCGTTCCTACATACGCGAAGCGTATATCATCTGCGAAGCAGATATCATAGCGTCAGCTATATCACCCGTTCCGACAGGAACTGATATCATTGTAAAAACCTCTTTTGTCTGAAAGACAAAAGAGGTTTTTACATGGCGCGCCGGAAGGGACTCGAACCCCTGACCTACTGGTTCGTAGCCAGTCACTCTATCCAACTGAGCTACCGGCGCAATTATGGACACTGTTCTTCAGTGCCTATATATATTATCACCAAGAAATGAAAAAGTCAACTGTTAATTCAATTTTTTTTATAATTCCTGTCTTTTTATTTTTTCCGCGGCATATTATTACAGGAAAGGCAGGTTAATTTATGAATTTTATAAAGTATTCAACAGCAGGCAAGGATTACATATATCTTACAGACGAGAAAGCCAACAGAAATATTTCCGAGCTTGACATAAAAGCCCTCTGTGACAGACATAACGGCATCGGAGCAGACGGAATTTTTGCAGTTTATCAGAAATCGCCCAAAAACGGCATTATAACGGGCTTTGCTCAAAACGGAGAATTACTGCACGATCACTCTTCGGCTTCAATTTGCGCCGCTTTTGCCTTAAATTCCACCAAAAGTTTTAAAGAGCAGGAGTTTACATATCAAAACCGTAATATTTTCACCGTTATTTCCGATTTTTATACATCTTCACCTCTTATTACGGCAGATCTCAAAAAGGCGGCAGATAATGCCTTTTCAGATTATATAAGCCGCAGGACAGAGCTCGGAAACAGAATACTTACTCTCACTGCAATCGACCTTCATTCACTCTATGCAGTTCATTTTACAGAAAATAAAGCTTCTCTTGACATCGGATATCTCGGACAAAAGCTATCCTCCAATTCGCAATTCAATAAAAAAGCAGGCTTGATACTTGCACAAAAAACAGACAAAAATACTTTTGAGATAGATTATTATGAAAACAAAAGCGGAAATCCCCGTCCTGTCATTTCAGCTTTTGCCGCCACCGCCCTTGCCGCCTGCAGAACTGAAAATGCGGTCTACGGCGAAGAGATAAAGGTATCCTGTAATAACAGTCAGGTTTTCATATACTGTAAGGAAGACGGCTCCGCCGTCACTCAGTGCACAGTAAAAAGAATATTCAGCGGCAGTTTTGACAAGCAGGAATACCTGCTGAAGCCGCCCGTCTGCTGACACGCCTTTATCCGTGTTGCTGTTGTACTGCAGTCTTTAATTATCAGTGCAGCTGTTGCACTGCAGACTTTAACAAAGAAGCTTATGTATATTTACACTCTGACAAGAAAATAAATGCCGGAAAATGTGTTTTCTGCTTCTTACAGAGAAATACATTATATTCCCGACGACTGAATTTATACTAATTTTAAGAAAACTGACCGGGACACAAAACAAGGCAAGTAAAGGAAAGAAAAAAGCACAGCCAATCAGCTGTGCTTTTCATATATACTCTGTATCATTTATAAGATGTGGGAAGAACATAGATTCTTACATTTCTGAAGCCCCATCTGTCACAGTCGGATTCTGTGTTCATATAAAGGTCTACCGTAGCACCTCTGGGCCAATAGATAAATGCACCCGTATCCTCGGCTCTTGAGAAGCCGTAGACATATTTTCCGTCAGAGGAAACGATCCACATTTCAGTGCCGTAAGGAATCTCTCTGGGATCGACTGCTACGACACCGGGACGAACTGTTGAGCCTGTTGAGGTCTTACCGCCGCCACTGTATGCTGTAGCCTTGCCGTCAATGTAATATAGATAATTTTCGGGAACACCGTTCTCATCAAAGGTAAGTGATGAGGGAGGCACCAGCTGAGACATTACCTTTCCCTTTACACAGTGGGTATATTCACCGGTGCTGGGAATATTTGAAGGTCCTCTCTGATACTTATAGGTATCAAGATAAAGCCTTCTGTTGGAGCTTGCAACCTTCTGGCCGGCAGCTTCTCTGAGCTCTCTTTCTCTTGTTGCTTTTTCGATCTCATCAAGCTTCTTCTGAGCATCCTCTTCGCTCAAAGAGCTTACATAAGAAGAAAAATCATATCCGTCTGAAGAAGACTCATTCTTCTTAGCTCTGCAAGATCGTCTGCAAGAGAAGGCGTATAATTTGCTTCGGGAACATTCTCCGTAATTATTGTGGGAACAAAGACCTCCTGAGTCTCCTCTTCAAAGATCTCAGCCTTCTTCTCTGTTTCTTCTTCCTTCTTTATGTCCTCTGTAACAGGCTTTACTGCCTGAATATTAAGAAGACCTGCAACGGAAGCATTCAGTTCAGCAGTGTAATCACCAAGCTCGGCAACCTGCTCCTCAACAGATGCAGCATACACCTTATTGTAATATGCAGGGGGAACATCACTGATCACTGCAGAGAGCGCGATACCGGCAGCTACCATCAATGCAGCAGGGGCTGCGTGATAAGAGGTTATGCCGTGAGATCTGAAAGAAAACCTTTTCTTTTCATTTTTGATCTCCTGCCCGCTCCTTCTACTATGAATATCCATAAAACTACTCCTATCCTTAATTTATACTGAGCTGTTTTTCTCTGCGAAAAACCCTCAATACACTTTGGGGCTTTGGACTTTGCACATTATATTCAAAGATTTTTCAAATGTCAAATCGAAATCTTTTTTGATTTTGTATAATTTGCACAAACAACCTTAAAACAAAAAATGAATAAACTTAAAAATTCAGCATTTTTCGGCTCATTTTTCTTTTTCGGAATTTTTATCTTCGCTGTTTTTTGTGAAAACCTTACAAAAATTACAAGTGTGCATCCAATGGTTACAAATTGTAACATTTCATATGTAAATCCTGCCCAATTTCACTCCGTTGTTTTTAAGCATTTTTACCATACAAGGTGATCATTTCCTGTCATGGATATTATATGCAGAAATTCGGACAATTATTCGGACATCCCTCACAGCCGCGGATAAGGCTATTATTATCAGCTCCATACCTAAATTCCCCGAACCGACTCCCTGCCTGCTTCGCAAAAAAAATGAGCCTCACGGAAAGCTATCCTTCCGTGAGGCTTATAAGCTTATTCAAATGATTTATGAAGGAAGGCTCTTGTCTTTTCCGACTTAGGATCATCAAAGACCTCCTCGGGAGTTCCTGCCTCCTCTATTACGCCGTCAGCCATAAATATTATCTTATCGGAAACATTTCTGGCAAACTCCATTTCATGAGTAACTACGACCATAGTTCTTCCCATATCCCTGAGGGATTTTATAACCTTGAGCACCTCTACCGTAAGTTCCGGATCAAGTGCAGATGTAGGCTCATCAAAGAAAAGGATCTTCGGTTCAAGAGCAAGAGCTCTTGCGATAGCAACTCTCTGCTTCTGTCCGCCCGACAGCTGACAGGGATAGAAATTAATCTTATCCTCAAGACCTACCTTTTTTATAATATCAAGAGCATTCGCCCTGACGGATGCCTCATCGCCTTTTTTCAGAAGTGTGGGAGCAAGCGTAAGATTCTGCAAAACCGTATATTGGGGAAACAGATTAAAATCCTGAAAAACAAGTCCGAAGTTCAATCTGTTTTCACGAATCTTATCCTCAGAAAGCTTCCCTTTATCCTCGCTGTCGAAAAGAACATTTCCGTCAACCTCTATCTTGCCGCAGTCAGCAGTTTCAAGGAAATTAAGGCATCTGAGCAAGGTTGTCTTTCCGCTGCCTGAAGAGCCGATGATCGAAAGAACCTCACCCTTTTCCAGAGTAAAGCCGATATTCTTCAGAACTTCGTTTTTTCCGAAGCTTTTTCTAATATTACTTACTTCTAATATCGCCATAATTTAACTCCTGAAATAGCTGAGCTTCTTTTCAAGCTTATTCAGCACAATAGTAAGAATTCCTACAAAAACAAGATAGAAAACACCTGTAAAGAACAAGGGCCATATAAGTGCCTTGGTTGCGGCCAATTCCTTAGCATTTTTGATAATTTCACAAACCATAATGCAGTTAGCAAGAGCAGTGTCCTTAATGAGAGTAATTATCTCATTTGACATCGGAGGAACTATTCTCTGAATGACCTGCTTGAGAATTATCTTTCTGAATATCTGTGATTTTGTAAGTCCTAAGACATAGCCTGCCTCATACTGACCGCGTGAAATGCTTTCAATACCGCCTCTGTATATCTCTGAGAAATAGCAGGCATAGTTAATTGTGAATGCGATAAGAACAGCGGTTATTCGTCCTGCATCGGCAATGCCGTATTCAAGAAACATAAACCGGTCGATTTTTCCGAAAAGCTGATATTCGAATAACAAGCCCGGGACATAGTAAATGATAAATATCTGAAGCATCAAAGGAACTCCTCTGACTATCCAGACAATAACCTTTGAGACAGACCTTACTATTTTAAACCGGCTCATTGAACAAAAGGCAATAGGCAAACCAAGCGGTGCACCGCAAAGCAGTGTCACCGCAAAGATAAGCAAAGATATTTTAAAGCCGTCGAACAAAAAAGCCGTGACTTCTAAAAAGGACATATAAAAACTCCGATCAGTATATCTTTAATTATTTCTGGTCAGCATAGTCTGTGATAACAGTGTTAGCTACACCGTACTTTTCAGCAAGAGTCTTAAGTGTGCCGTCTGCTGCAAGTGCTTCAAGCTCTGCATTAACCTTAGCTGTAAGGTCGCTGCCCTTTCTGAAGCCGATTGCATAGTATTCAACATCACTTGAAAGCTCTTCTACTGTCTTAAGATCAGCATAATCGCCCTTACCTACATAAGCCTTTGCAAGCTGAGCGTCAACTACTGCGAAATCAGCAGTACCGGACTTGATCTCAGTGAGACATTCTGTCTGCTTGATGAAGCCCTTGAAGTTTACATCCTCAAATGACTTTGCATAGGTCTCACCTGCGGAGCCGCTTTCAGCAACAGCGAACTTACCCTTGAGATCCTCACTTGACTTGATTTCAGAATCAGCCTTAACAACGATAACCTGGCGGTTCTCCATATAATTGTAGGAGAAGTCAACCTTTTCTGCACGAAGGATTCCGTCGTCGTCATCAGCTACATTTGCAGTAAAGCCGTTCCAGATACAGTCGATCGTATTGGAGTTAAGATCTGTGTACTTGCTGCTCCACTCGATCTCCTGGAAGATAACCTGATAACCGAGATTTTCAAATACCTTCTTTGCAAGCTCTGTATCAAAGCCTACAAGCTCCTGATTCTCATCCTTATAGTTCATAGGCTCATAAATTGTGTAGCCTACAACGATGGTATCGGCTGCTGCTGTAGTATCTTCTGCTGCAGTTGTGTCATCTTCTGCTGCAGTTGTGTCGTCTGCTGCTGCAGTTGTGTCATCTGCTGCTACAGTTGTTTCCTCTGTGTTACCGCCGCAGGAAGCGAGCATAAGAACACAGCCGAGAGCCATAAGAACGGCAAGAATAACGGATAATGTCTTTTTCATTTGTTTGTACCTCTTTCGTTTTAACTTTTTAGCACTTTACCTTGATAAAGTATAGGCATATAATAGCAAGAAATCATGTGCTTGTCAAGACAATTTTCAACATATTACAATTTTGTCTTAATTAATGAATTGATCCTTTTTACCGTAAGTATTGCCGTAAGCAGCTTTACAGCATCAGGAATAATAAACGGAACTACGGTAACAAGCACCGATGACATAAGACCGCCAAAAGTAATATCCTTCAGAGTAAAGTAACAGTACCATAAAGCACCCGGTATATAATGTAATAATATATATAATATATAAGCTATATATAAGGTATGCTTTTTGGAAGAAAAATGCTTTTCAAAGGCACCGAAAACGGGAACACCGAGCACAAAGCCCCAGATAAAGCCTGCCGTAGGCCCCGTAAGTGCACCGATACCGCCCGTAAAGCCTGAGAATACGGGAAGTCCTGTTATCCCGAGAAGAATATATACCGTAAGCACCGCAAATGTTCTTTTGCTTCCGAGGATACCGAGAGCCGTAAAGACAACGAATGTCTGCATCGTAGCAGGTACTGCCGACGGAAAATGTATCCACGCACCGATGCACATAAGCGTTGCAAACAAAGAAATGAAGATCATAGACTGTACGCTGTCTTTTTTGTGTTTCACCCGTATTCCCTCCTCTTGTGTTTTTTTGATAATAACATAAACCGTAAGCATAAACAAGTTGTTATTGACTAAAGAATGAGAAGATATTATAATAAAGCCGAAATAATTAAACTTTCGGAGTTCAGCTATGATAAAATCAAATTTCCATACTCATACAACATACTGTGACGGAAAGCACAGCGCAGAGGAAATGGTCCTGTCTGCAATTGAAAAAGGAATGCACGCCTTAGGCTTTTCGACACATTCCTATACCTCAAGAGACCTTACCTACTGCATCAGAAAGGAAAAGGTCGAGGAATATAAAAATGAGATCAATGCACTCAAAGAAAAATACAAGGACAAAATAAGAATTTACTTAGGCAGTGAGCTTGATGTAATTTCCGATATGGACCGTGACGGCTTTGATTACTTTTTAAGTGCAGTACATTATATAGATATTGACGGACAGCTTCTGACTGTTGACGGCAGCGGTGCAGAGCAGAAGGCTGATGCTGAAAAATATTTCGGCGGTGATATGCTCTCCTACGCCGAGGCATATTATGAAATGACAAAAAAGATTGCCGATATGCCTGAAACAGGTTTTATTGCACACTTTGACCTTGTATCAAAGTTCAACGAGAATTATGAGCTTTTTGATGAAAAGGATCCCCGCTATGTAAAGGCCTGGCAGGATGCCGCTTCCCATCTCATAAAAATGGGGGTCCCCTTTGAGATCAACACGGGAGCTATTCCCAGAGGAGCAAGAAAAACACCTTACCCCAGACGCGAGATTGCAGACTTCATCAGAGATAACGGCGGAAAATTCATAATGACCTCCGACTGTCACCATAAGGATTTCCTGTTATGCCACTTCGAAGAATGCGACAGCATCTACGAAGGCATTGAGGTCCTCGATTTTGAAACAATATTACTGAACAAATAATTATATTACGGTCATTCCTGCTCCCGACACACGGATGTGCAAGGTTTTTCCTGTATAAAAGAGACACTTCATAAAAGAGGCTGTCTCTTTTTTTATATTACAGTAAATTTCTTTCTAAATGACCAAAGAGTATATATACCGCCGAACGGGAAACAATCTTTCCTCAGCGATGGACTCACCGAAAGCATTTCGCCGTAGATGTACGGAGAAACGTTTTCTTGTGAAAAATTATTTTTCTGACAGTGTGAGGTTTTTATGCAAACGAGACTTTAATTATTGAAAGAAAGAGGTGAATACATATGAAGGACGGAGCAGACAGTTATCGCCGTTTTCTTAACGGCGACAACTGTGCGATCACAGAAATTGTTGAAGAATACCGTGCAGGACTGGAGTATTTTTTACTGTCAATTACCGGCAATGAAGATGCAGCAGAGGAACTGACACAGGATACATTTGTCTATCTTTTTGTAAAAAAGCCTAAATACAAAAATGTAGCTTCATTTAAGACCTGGCTTTATACAATAGGAAAACACAAAGCATACAAATATATGAAGAAGCACTCCGGATATGTTTCACTTGAAATGAATTATCACGCGATATTTAACGAGGATATGCGTACTCTGGAGGAAAAATATTTCACTGACACGGAAAAGCTCAATGTGCTTGATGTAATGAGCAGGCTCAAAAGCCAATACAGGGAAATACTATGGCTGACATACTTTGAAGAGCTTTCAAACAAGGAATGTGCAGAAATAATGAACAAATCCGTTCACAATATTGAGGTGCTTGTATCAAGAGCACGGCAAACACTAAAAAAATTATTACTGGAGGAAGGCTATACCTATGAAAACTAACGAAGAAATGATTAACGCAATAATGACAGAAATCAATACGGCAAAAATCAAAAGCAGACAAAACAAAAAAGTAACCGCAACAATCATTGTCACTTTGAGCATGCTTATTTGCATCGTAATAGGAGCATATGCTGCTAAGAATTATTATCCTATATTCTCTGAAGATTGGATAAGCAGCATAAAAGAAAATGTCGCAATTGCAAAAGGTGAAGAAGCAGCAGCAACATTCAGAGAAAGGATGAAAAACACCTCTGATATTTACTCCGAAAACGGTGTTAAATACGGTCACGACGAAGTTATTATGAATTATGAAAGCTCCGTACCCGTAAATCAGATAAAGGAATGCGGTAACCTTGTATTTAACTTCAAATCAATTACCGAAGGTGAGGTTCTCAGACTTGCAACAGTAGGCGGTTCACTTGCAGATGGCACATGTGAGTTCGAATGGCAGGTACAAAAGCATCATTATGCACTTTTTGAAATCACAAAAAAAGATGGTCAGAAGTTTACAGAGGAAGACTATATCTCCTTCCGTTTTCTTCGTTTCATTGAAGGCTACGAACCCTTCAGAACAAATATGTGTCTTGAAGGAGTATGTACACAAATTGCAGTCACAACAGAAGATATCCACTACTATGCAGTAGACATTACGAACATGCTCATTTTTGCTGAAAAAGACCTGATACTCACAGCCATAGATTTTGATTCCGAATTTAATATACAGGAACACATCTATGCAAACAAAAAAGGAGAATTCATACTTAAGGACAATGCCCCCGAAAGCTCTGTTATGTTCCGATTCAATATTGACAGCAGCTTTGCAAATAAAGAAGCAGTAAGACAATTTGTAAAAACATATGATATAAATAAAAACTTCACGGGATATACAAAATAAATTCCCCCGTTCACAAAAAAAGGAAGCGGCTTCACACCGTTTCCTTTTTTGATTTTATTCAGTTACATCTCCGTTTTCGGCATCTCTGAGTCTCTTTTCTCTGGCTGCCGTTACGGCTCTTGCTTTTTCAAGATCAAGATACATTCTGTCGCGTGTCTTTTTATCGATATTATAGAAAAGCATGGGAACTACGCAGAGGTAGTCGAATATAAGCTTGGGACCGCAGGCGGTTATAAACATTCTCCACATAGTCTCATTTGTCTGCACCGCATCTACGCCCACCTGGAAACCTGCCCATTTTTCGAGGAGAACGGCGTTTACCTTTGTGAGAATTATTCCCTTTACCTTGTCGATATAGCTTCTTGCAAGATTTATTGTAGCTTCAACACGGTAACCGTTTTTCCATTCGCAGTAATCAAGCACCTCAAAGTTAATTTCGGGATCAAGGATCTTCTTTGTACCGTAGAATACCATTTCAAGACAGTTACCGATAGCAGCGGCTATTGTCATAGGCACCTTCTTTTTATAGAAGCCGTTTTCTTTACCGCCGATAAGTCCTGTCAGGAAGAATATGCTTTCCGATACTGTGATCGAAAGAGACTGCATGACCCATAAAGCCTTGGTTGAAAATTTCTTTCTGAATTTTGTTGCCCACGGATATGAAGCATAGGATATGGGCATACCGGGAATACCTGCAATGGTAGACATCATATTGAATTTCAGAACGCTGTCATAATAAAGAGATTCCGATGTACCGATATCTATTCCTCCGATAAAGCCTGAAAGCATATAGATCAGCATAGGCTTATTTCTGAAAACAGAGGTAAGACCTTTGAGTGCAGGCGGCGGCTGTAAAGACTGGGGAACTCTTTCCTTGCTTACGATCACCCACCACACGGAGGGGATAGTCGCAACTACCCACCAGAAGGTCTTAAAGCCTGCAAACATATTAACAAGATTCAATTTCAGTTTTCCGTTATTTACAAGATCGAATAAAATTCCCATCAGCTGCTCCGGGAATCTTGCGAATAATTCCGAGATAAATTTAGCTGAAACAAGAAGTGAGGTTCTTTCATTAGGATTCGGCGTAAAAACATTATCTATATATCCGCCACCGCCGAAAAATGCACCGATGGTCTCATTGATATATGAAATCACCATGTAAAATATAAGCTTCTGTGCCGCATCAAAGCCGTTTCCCTCTGCAATTATGGGCATAAGGCAGGTAGCAATTCCGACCAGAAGACTGGGAACAAGAGCAAGCCACTGGAAGGGCTTGAATTTTCCCCAGCGGGTACGCATCTTATCAATAATAAGAGCAGACAGAGGATCGTTTATCATATCATAGATGCCAAGACCTATAGCAGCATTTGCACGTGCATCAGGAGAAAGTCCGTATATTTTATAAAGAAAGATATCTGAGCCCGTATCATATTTTCCGAGAGACAGTGAGGCAACACTTGACTTTACAAGATATGCAACTCTTTCTCTTGTTGAACAGAATATTCTGTTCATATAAGCCGCATTCAATGTAGCATCGCTCATATATTCCTGCTCAGCTACAACGCTGTTTTTCTCACTCATTATGCACTGCCTCCTTCTTTTCCTTCGTTTCACTAAGCTTTCTTTCCTGCTCCTGCTGAATGGCTGTCAGCCTCTTATACATTTCCTGTCTCAATTCCTTCTGAGAAGCACCGTTTTCGACCATTTCAAAATATTCCTCAATGGGAATTCCTCCCACAAAGCACTGAGAATGCTTTACCTCAATTTTTTCTCTGAAGCAAAGAATATCAATAACAAAATTCAGCACTGCGAGAGCAAGATAAATAAAAGCACCGATACCAAGAGAGCCTGAAACAAAGCTGTTTTCGGGAATAAAAGCAAAGCAGGCCATTGAGAGCACTATCAGAAAAATAAATATTATATCCCCTGCAAAATTCCGTCTTTTTCCGTGTGGGAAGCAGGCAAACATATTCAGTATAAAATGCAAAAGCATCACAACAACAGATAAAAGCAAGCCTGCAACTGCTACCGTAAACATAATACCGGGCATAAAAGTAGCCTCATTTTGTATAAGCCGGGCAAACACACCTACATCTATCTTATCAAAAAGATTATAAATATCAAGCAATCCCATATTACCGTTATATTCTTCAAAGGGTGAAGACAGCACTATTTTCACTATAGGCAGAAACAGTGCGGCAATCGGGATAAGGCTTGTAAATATCCTTACTATTGAAAGCTTAGAGCCTACAAATGCCGACTTGATGCAGTCGACCTTTTTCTGAAAATGATAATACTGAACCTCGGCAATATCTGCCTCCTTCATCAGTCTTTCCTGAAGATCATAGACCACGATATTTGCCCCGCAATGAGGACAGTTCGGCCTCCAATCCGTAATTTTCAGATGAGCATTGCATTTAGGACAGTCTGCCATATAATCACTCCAAATAATTTATACAGCAATTTTAACATAATTTTAATTGCTTGTCGAGATATTTTGTTTATTTTTTATTGTAATAAAAAATTTCAGCCATATGAGCGGGGTTGCTAAGGACAGAAATAAATATTTATGCAGTTGTGAGACACTTTTTATAAGGTGTCTCACAATTTTTTTTATAAAAAAAACAGACACTTTCAAGCTGAAAGTGTCATAGTGGGTTATATACTTCAAAGCAACCATGCAGAAAAACAAATTCTTTTTTCGGTATGTATGAGTGATATTGCAAATTAAAATTTGCAGTGATATTTTTGATAAATCA
>JAFSGH010000084.1 GCA_017440965.1 Clostridia bacterium
ATTCGTATTTTAATTGCTGACTTCTTGTTTCATTAAACATTTTTATCACCCTTTTTCTGCTTCTATTATACCATTTTTCTTGGCTTTTGTACAGAAAAAAAGCCCACTCCTATTTGGAATGGACTTTGTCAGCAGTCTGACCTCAGCCTCTTACGGGGCTGAGGTTTTTTCTTAACGCTAATTAAAGACTTCTGAGATAGTCAATGCTCATTTTAACTGCTGAAAGCTCTGTGTTGCCCTTGTCAGGTTGATCCTGCTCAACAATAAACCACTTTGCTCCTGATTCCTCGCCTGCCTTTATGATAGAGGGAATATCCTGAACGCCGTGTCCTACGGGCTTGAAGCTGAAATCCTCCTCTGAGGCGGCTTCTGTGTCATCCTCGATGCCTATAAGCTCATAAAGCTTTTTCGGCTTATCCTTGCCCTTCATAACGAAGTCCTTAAGATGTATAACGGGAGTTCTGCCCTTATATTTGAGTATGTAAGGAGCAGGCTCCTCACCGCCGACATTTACCCAGCAGGTGTCAAGCTCAGTCTGAAGGTACTCAGCGGGAACTGTTGAATACATTACATCAAGACCGTAAACACCGTCTATTTTTACGAATTCAAAATCGTGGTTATGATATAAAAGTGTAAGACCTGCTTCGGCAGCCTTCTTGCCAAGCTCTGCGATCTTTCTGAGTGTTTCGGGATAATCGGGAGTGCCGGGACGGTAGCATTCGTCAACATAGGGGATGGCGATGAATTTACAGCCGATATCGGAATATGTTGCAATGACCTTATCCATATCCTCAAGCATTTCTGCAAGAGGTACATGAGCACTTACGGGAGTAAGAGAATATTTATTGAGAAGCTCCTTGATCTCTGAAGCGGACTTGTCGAAAAGACCTGCGAATTCAACACCCTCATAGCCCATCTCGGAAACCTTCTTCAAGGTGCCCTCGAAATCCTTTTCCATTTCGTTTCTTACTGAATATAACTGAAGACCTATAGGTAACATAGGTGTTCCTCCTTTTTTATTTGATGCATTCATTTTAGCATATCGAAAAAGCTTATACAACTGTTTTTTATCTCTTCGGTGCTTATTCTTTCGTATTTTGTCCCCTGAAGCTGATAGCTTGCGGAATCTCCCGCATATTGTGTTCCGATAATAAGCACTGCGGCACAGATAAAAATAAATATTATCAGCAGAAAATTTTTTATAATTATATATATATCCGTATTTTTTCTGTCCTTCACTCTTATCCCTCCGAGTATTCCTTTATTATGTCACTTAATATGTTGCCTGTAAGATAGCCTGAATACATGGCTTCATCCAGCGTATTTGCGTCTGTTCCCACCTCAAGAAGCACCGAACAGGGAGAAGTATCCATATTATATTTTCGCTGACAAAAATATATGGGCTTCATAAGTCCGGGATATTTTTCTTCAGCCGTTTGCTGAAAGCAAAGAGCGAAGCGAAGATTTTTCTCCCAGTTGGGAAAATCGGTTATGTAGCCCTCTTCGGCCCCCGTTATTATCATGATCTGTGCCGCCTTTTTACCGTTTATTTCTGCGGTAGGCTTGCAGTGAGAGGTGTCCGAATAGTATATTGCATCACGGTGTACATCAAGGACTATCTTTATTGACGGGTATTTTCTGAGATACTCCTCTACGGTTACTCTTGAACGGGCGTATGCACCCTCATAGCTTTCATCGTATGTATTTTCATCGTGTATATATCCTATATTGTTTTCCTTAAGCACCTTACATATCTCGTCTCCTATACGGAGCATGTTTTTTGAGCTATCCGTGCTTCTTGTGTCAAAGTCCTCATAAAAAACGCCGTTATCGGAGAGAAGATAGCTCTCCGTCGTATGTGTGTGAAATATCAGAACGACAGGCTCTGATGCATCCTTAATATAAAGCTCCGGTCCTTCGGACAGTAAGCCTTCAAAGTCAGGCTTTTTCGTTGCCGTTGCATTTTTTATATAAATATCTCCTGCCTTGTCTGTTGAGCCCGAGGTCCTGAAGAATACCTCCGACACCTTACCCTTCGGAGAAAGGGAGCTGAAGGCGGAAAGATACTCCTGCTCATAATCCTTTATATCCTGAGGGGTAATATATTCGGACGGTGTGTTTACAGCGGGGGAGTCTGATATGTCGGAGATATCAGACTCGGTAACAGCTTCGCTTTCGGCTTCAGCTTCAATTTCCTTGATACTGCCAAGGCTTTGTGCTGTAGTATTCTCTTCATTTCGTGAAACGGCGGATAATGAGCTGCTTTTTCCTGCGGGCTCATAAATTTTCAGCATGAAGGATGAGATGGGTATTGCAAATTTTAATGTAAGCGTCAGAATCAACACTGCCGAGATTATTTTAAGGATCCATCCCGCGTCTTTTATCCCTGTGCACTTTGATCTTTTCATAATATCACCTTATTCTAATATTTATGAAAGAGTAAGTGATATTATTTCTTCCTCCGAAAGATTATTCTGTAAAGCACAGTTAAGTGCAAGAGAAATGAGCCTTGCACCGCCCGACACTATAATGTCCGTATCCTTGGGGGTGATCATCATATCATTATAGCTGTTATCCGCGGGCTCTCTTCCCGTGAGATCATATGCTACGGTAGCGGCATCTACGACCGTCGGAATTCCTATTGCTATTACCGGGATACCCATGGTTTTTTCGTTTATTGCCTGACGGCGGTTGCCCACTCCCGAGCCCGGCTCCAGCCCCGTCGTGCATATCTGAACGGTAGTGCCGAGTCTTTTGATGCTTCTTGCCGCAAGGGCATCTATAAGAATTATCAGAGAGGGCTTGATTTTTTCTTTTATTCCTGCTATTATTTCTCCTGTTTCAATACCTGTCTTGCCCGTAACACCGGTAGTTATTACGGAAACAGGTCTCAGAGGCGGAAGCTTCAGCTCTTTTTCAGTCTGATGCGGTATATGTCTTGTTGCAAGAATACACTGTGCACATTTCGGACCGATGGCATCAGGCGTGATATCGGTATTTCCGAGGCAAGCAATAAGCACCTCACCTTTTTCGGGAATAAGCTCCTTCAGAAGCTTTTTCAGTAAAAAGAGTCTTCCGTCAGATATAAGTGCCGAATCGGGAAACGAGGACATTTCAAGAGTGATATACCTTCCGACGGGCTTTTGCAAAAGCTTCGCCCCTTCTTCGGAAAGAATATCGATTATCGTAGCCTTGCATTCTTCGTTTTCCTCATAGGAGGTCTTTACCCCCTCGAGCTTCTCGTTTTCGTGCATTTCCCGTCTTTCAACGGCAAGATCTGTTCTTATATTCATAGTATCACCCTCATTAGTTTTGGCTGACAGGAAAATTAATATGCAAACATATAAAAATATATAAAAAAGTGTTGCTTTTCTTTTTCGTTCGTGATATTATAATAAACTGTATAAGGAGAAGGAGGTGTAATTAATATGCCCAATATCAAATCTGCTAAGAAGCGTGTTCTTGTAAACAAAACAAAGGCTGCAAGAAACAAATCTGCAAACTCTGCACTTAAGACTGCTATCAAGAAGGCAAATGCTGCTATTGATACAAATGCTGCAGATAAGGCTGCTGCTGTAGCATATGCTGTAAAGAAGATCGACCAGGCTGCTGCAAAGGGACTTCTTCACAAGAATAATGCTGCTCGCAAAAAGTCAGCTCTTGTTACAAAGCTCAACAAGGCATAAGGTTGTGCCTCTATTTATTGCAGGCACTCCCTGAACCCACACGGAGTTGCTCCGAACAACACACGGATAAACGGACCGTGTTAAACCGTTTATCCCAATTTTGAAAGGACGGTAATATCATGAAAAAGGCTCTTAAGATAGTTGCTATCGTTATAGCTATTGCCGCTGCAATAGCAGGTATTTATGTAGTTGTAACAAAGTTCATCAATAAGAAGCAGAATGCTACTGATGAAGAGAATTATGTATCCTGCTCTTGTGAAGAAGAATTTTCTTCGGAAACAATAGCCTGAGGATAATGTAATAAAAACGGCGGCTTTACAGCCGTCTTTTTTCTTTTAAAAGCATTCCGCAGAGTGCAAATAAAAGCACTCTGCGGAGTTTTTTGCATTATAGGAAATTCCTTCCTACAATGCAAAAAGATTATATGTACCTCCGAACAAAAAGCTTTGCTTTCCTCGGAGAAAGACTCACCGAAAACGGTCGCTGATGCGTACGGCGAAGCCGTTTTCTTGTATGCATAAAAATATTTTGAATCTAAAAAAAGCAGATATGACGGAAATTTTCAAGTCTTACGCTGCTGCGCAATCAAGCTGAAGCGTAATTACAGCTGCAGCAGTGTCTTTACCGTATATTCTGCAATCCTGAGCCCTGCCTGAGAGGGGATAAAGCTGATGCTTGAGGGGGGAAGTCTTCTTTCCTCCTCATTTTCGGGAATATATAACGGCTTGACGGGAGACTCGGGGGAATAAAGCACGGTCACCTTTTTAAGTCCTGCATCCCTGTATTTTTTTCTCATAACTCTGCATAAGGGACAGTATTCCGTTTTGTTGATATCTGTTATTATGAAATGCTCTCCCGAAAGCTTTGCTCCCGTTCCCATAGAAGCTATAAGCGGAATACTCAGCTCTTCGCATTTTAATGCAAGTGCGGTTTTTGCCTCGGTATCATCTATAGCATCGACACAGAAATCATAGGATGAATTGAAAAAGCTGCAGATATTATCTCTTGTTACATAATCTGTTATGATATTTACTTTGCAATCGGGATCGATATCGGCTATTCTTTCCTTTGCAACCTCGGTTTTATATCTTCCCACGGTTGAATGAAGAGCATACAGCTGTCTGTTTATGTTTGAAGGCGATATTCTGTCAGCATCAACAAGGGTAAGAGAGCCTATCCCTACACGGGAAAGAGCCTCTGCAGTATATGAGCCGACGCCGCCGATGCCGAATATTATTATATGCTTTTCACGAAGCTTCAATATGTTTTCTTCGCCTAAAAGCATTGCTGTTCTCGAATATTCTTCTTTCATAATTTCACCAAATCATTTTTTTACACAATAATACAACTTTTACATATATTATACAAGTCTTACTTGCTTTTTTATATAAAAAATAGTAATATTAAAATGATTATATATAAAGGAGGATCTTATGAAATCCATTATATTAAAAAGCACATTGGCACGTTATGTTAATTTTTATGACAGATATGCTTCGTCGGTACCAAAGGCCCTGTATTCCGCAAAAAAGGAAAAGCCCGATCTTTCAGGTGTATTATATCCTCTTCCTTCAAGAAAGAAGGATTATACCTGCTATGCAGCCTATGGCGATGTCCTCTGGCTCGGCGCACCAAACGGACTTACAAGATATGATGCAAATGCAGAAAACGATACCGACAAGGTGCAGTTTTTCTCTGCATCAAGAGATCTTCCCGATAATGAGGTCAAGGCTATATATATTGAAGAGGGTGAAGAGGAGAGCGTATGGGTGCTTACCTCTTCAGGAGTCGCAAACATAATCCTCCGTGAGATATCTCCCGAGGAAAAGGCTCTGACTCTTACTGAAGAAACCGAAAAATATGTATCAAGAAGAGGTATGTGCACTCAGAGAACGCTTACCGTTCCGAGAGAGCTTTCCTCTGTTGTTCCTTACGGTCATTCCGATAATTCAGGTAGCTTTACCTGTGCATATGCAGTAGGTGAATTATGTAAATATGCCGTATATAAGAAAAAGTACGGTGCAGAGGATGAAAGAACCGTCAATGCAAGAAAGAGTGCTGTAAGAGCAACCGAAGCCTGTATGCTTCTTATGTATATCCCCGGAAGAGGAGACGGCTTTGTTGCCCGTACATATTTAGTTCCTACCGAGCCCGTACCCGATGACGGACTTTTCTATAAGAAAATGGGCGATAAGGCTGTTTGTCTTCCTACTACCGATTCAAAGAAGAAGGGTATTGCAGGCAAGGAGATATATGCCGGTGCTCCGATTCCCGAAAGACTTTCTCATCTTTATACAGATCTCGGTTTTACCGATGACGGTATCGTTTATAAGGGAGATACGAGCTCCGATGAGATCACTCATCAATATCTTCTTATGTATTTCTTCCATAAAATTATGGGTGAGGATGATAAGGAGCTCGATGAGATAGTACAGAATGCCGCAAAGAATACAATGAAGCACATCATTGATCACGGATTTGAATTCCATGAGACCTCAACTGGTAAGCCTACCACCTGGGCAAAATGGAGCAAATCCTATTTCAGCAGTCCCTTAGGCTGGTCAGACGGCTGTCTTAATGCCGCTGAGCTTCTTATGTATCTTAAGGTAACAATGCATATCACAGGTGAAAAGGGACTCTGGGAGGAGACATACAATAAGCTTGTGAATGAAGAGGGCTATGCCGGGCTTACAGCTCTTCACAACGAACGATTCTTTATTTCCTCGCTCTTTGAAGGCGTAGAGCCCGTAGAAGGACTTATGTATGGAGATAATATGCTTGCAACCTGCTCTTATTGGCTTCTTATTACTCTTGAAGAAAATAAGGAATTGAAGGAGCTTTACAAAAATGGCTACAGAGGCTGGAACGGCACCTTCAGAAGAGAGCATAATCCCGCTTATGACATTCCCTTTATGCTTTCCTGTCCTGAGGATGAGATAGATACTGCGGCACTTGCAGAGTGGTTCAGAAGAGTAGGTATCACAAGACTTGTCACATCTGTGGGACTTTCATCCCGTAATGATGTTCCCTGCCGTTACCGCTTCGGCGGCGAAAAGGAAGCATCCTGGAGAGTTCCTCCCGATGAATTCCCCATTTCCAAGTATGACCGTAATCCCTACGCATTTAGAGATCACGAGGGCGGAAGAGATCAATATCAGGTAGAAAGTGCATATATATATACATTCGCATACTGGCTCGGAAGATATTTTGGGCTCATAGAGGAGGAATAAATAATGGCTGATACATCAAGAGTACATCTTATCGGTAATGCTCATCTTGATCCTATATGGCTCTGGCGTTGGCAGGAAGGCTGTGGCGAGGTGCTTCAGACCTTCAGAAGTGCCCTTGACAGACTTAATGAATATGATGATTTTGTGTTTACCTGTTCATCTGCCGCATATTACAAATGGGTTGAAGAGATCGATCCCGATATGTTCAGTGAGATAGTTGAAAGAGTAAAGCAGGGTAGATGGGTGCCCGTAAACGGTTGGTGGGTACAGCCTGACTGTAATATACCCTCAGGCGAATCCTTTGCCCGTCAGGCTCTTTATTCTCAGCTTTATTATCAGGAGAAATTCGGCAAGATCTGTACCACAGGCTATAATGTTGACTCCTTCGGACATAATGCTATGCTGCCTCAGCTTCTTTTCAAGGGCGGTATGACAAATTATGTATTCCAGCGTCCTACTCCCAATGAAAATCCGAATATCCCCGTAACATTTATCTGGGAAAGTGCGGATGGCTCAAAGGTATTGACCTACCGTCTGCCTCACGGCTATGCAGAGACAGGAAAAAGAGGTCTTGACAGTGCAATGGAATGTGCCGAAGAGCTTATCAAAGAAAACGGACACGGAATGATGCTCTTCTACGGAGTTGGAAATCACGGTGGCGGCCCCACAAGAGCAGATATTGAATATCTTAAGGAAAATATGGTGCGTGAGGGCTGGCACAGAATGAAATTCTCATCTCCCGATGAATATTTCAAGGCTCTTACCATTCAGTTCCCCGATCTTCCCTTATGGAAGGATGAATTACAGCACCACGCAAGCGGCTGCTACAGTGCTACATCATTAGTTAAAAAGCTTAACCGTCAGGCTGAGAATTCTCTTTTTGCTTCGGAAGCCTTTGCAACCGTTGCAAATAAGGAATATAAAATGTCTGAAAAGACTGAGGATTTCAGAACTGCATGGAGAGAGGTCTGCTTCAATCAGTTCCACGATATCCTCTGCGGCTGCTCCATTATGGAGGCTTATGACGATGTAAGAGATTCTATGGGACACGCAATGAATCTTTCCGCAAAGATTTATAATGAGGCAGTTCTCAGAATTGCAAGAAAGATCGATACCTGGATAGACGGTGTTTCTGATCCCGTATGCACTGAGGTAAGAAATCAGGATTGCGGCAGATTCCCCCGTCCCGTAGTTGTATTCAATCCTCATTCCTTTGATATAGAAGTTCCCGTAAGAGCATATAATGCGTCTAATTGCGTAAAGGACAGCGAAGGAAACGATGTTCCCTTCCAGAATGTTCGTTCATCGCGTTCAAATGACTCTCATATGGATACCTGCTTTATTGCAAAGGTTCCTGCTCTCGGCTACAGCACCTACTGGCTTTCCTGGTGGAGAGAAAACGATGAGATCAGAAGAGTTGCTTCCGATGTTACGGCAGACGGGCTTACAATAGAAAACAAATATATAAAGGCGACCTTCTCCGATAAGACAGGTACTGTCATAAGTCTTATAAACAAGGAAAGCGGCTTTGATTATGCAAGTGCCGAAAAGAGTGTTGCTGTTCCCACGGTTATTGATGACCATGAAACAGATACTTGGGCACATAACGTATTTACATTCCATAACATCAAGGGAATTATGGAATGCGAGAGCATCGAGCTTGTTGAAAACGGTCCTGCAAGAGCAGTTGTCCGTGTGAAGCACAAGTTCAATGAATCCCATCTTTCTCAGGATTTCATTCTCGGTGCCGAAAGCAGAGTGCTTCGCGTTAAGTGTAAGGCAATATGGCAGGAGAAGTTCACTCTTCTTAAAATGTCCTTCCCCGTAAACGGTGAAAATGCAGAGAATACCTATGAGATTCCTGCAGGCTTTATAAAGAGACCTACAAACGGTGAGGAAGAGCCTACAGGCCGTTGGGGTGCTATATCCTTCGACAGTAACGGAGATAGAAGAACTCTCGGTGTTATCAATGACAGTAAGTATTCATATGACTGTCCCGGAAACGATCTCAGGATAACTCTTATGAGAAATGTTATCTTTGCCGATCATTATTCACACAGGCCTGCAGCCGATTTTAACTTTACAGATGAAGGCAAGCAGACCTTTGAATACGGTATCTTCCTTTGCGACGGTGCCCCCGAGAAAAACGGTATCACCAAGGAAGCCGCCCTCTTCAATGTCCGTCCTGTGCTTGTTCCCGAAAGCTATCATAAGGGAAGCGAGCCTCAGACAAAGAGATTTATCTACTGTGATAAGGATAATGTTATAATGACAGCTTTCAAGCTTTGCGAGGACAATACAGGCGATGTAATTATGCGTTTCTATGAGACCTCAGGTAAGGAAACAAGAGTCAATATCGTCTGTGACATACTTGATTGCGGCTTCAAGGCAGATTTTAACGCAAATGAGATCAAGACCTTCAGAATAAATGCCGAAGGCAGGGTAACAGAAGAAAACTTCCTCGAGGGCTGCACAAGATAACTGCTCTGACGGCAAAGCTTTTCTTAAGAAATTACATTCTGAAATTAAACAGAAAAAAATGCAGGAGCGGGAAGGCTTCTGCATTTTTGTTGTTTGTAATGGATCGTCCTCTTAAAAAAGACTGATTTTTTCTTAAGATAAAACTTTCCTGTTAGTTCGGTTTTATAAGAGATCTGCAATATCGAGAATGAGCTTTTCTGTCTTTTCCCAGCCAAGACAGGGATCGGTTATTGAACAGCCGGGGATCTCATCGGGGCCAATCTTCTGTGCGCCGTCAAGAAGGTAGCTTTCAATTATGAAGCCCTTTACCATTTTTCCGATTTCTTCATTATGTCTCATTGAATGAAGGACCTCTTTTGCAATACGGGGCTGCTCAAGGTATTTTTTGCCTGAATTTGAATGATTTGTATCAACTATGCAGGCGGCATTGCCGAGATCTGACTTATTATAAAGCTCAACAAGATGTGCGAGATCCTCATAGTGATAGTTAGGTATTGCTTCGCCGTGTTTATTTACATAGCCTCTCAATATTGCGTGAGCAAGGGGATTTCCTGTGGTCTCAACATCCCAGCCTCTGTAGATAAACTGATGGGAGTGGTGAGCGGCTGTGATAGCATTCATCATAACGCTGAGGTCGCCCGAGGTGGGATTTTTCATACCTACGGGAACTGTAATTCCGCTGGATACGAGGCGGTGCTCCTGATTCTCAACGCTTCTTGCACCCACGGCAACATAAGACATAAGGTCGGAAAGATAGCGGTAGTTTGCAGGATAGAGCATCTCATCTGCAGTTGAAAGACCGAGCTGAGTCAGCACCTTTGTGTGCAACTGACGGATAGCAAGGATTCCCTTATATGTATCGGGCTTTTCATTGGGATCAGGCTGATGAAGCATACCCTTATAGCCGTCACCCGTTGTGCGGGGCTTGTTGGTATAAACGCGGGGGATGATGATGAGCTTGTCCTTGACCTCATCCTGAACTCTTCTCAGGCGTGAGCAGTATTCAAACACGGTGTCCTCTCTGTCCGCAGAGCAGGGACCTATGATAAGAAGCTTCTTATCACATTCTCCTGAGATGACAGCTGCTACCTTTTTGTCTGTCTCTTCCTTGATTTTTGCAGCCGGCTCAGAAACAGGGAAGAGGTTTTTTACCTCCATAGGGATGGGTAATTTTTTCTTGAAATCAATTGCCATTGTGTTTTCTCCTTAGTGCCATGTTCCGTTTGTAAAGATCGGGGTTGCTTTGCCGTTCTTATATCCTGTGATCTCCATATCATCTGCACCGATCATAAAATCAACATGGATCATACTGTCGTTTATTCCGAGGGCACGGCACTCCTCATTTGTCATATTGAGATGTCCGTCAATACAGTCATTAAAGCCTGCTCCGAGAGCTAAGTGACAGCTGGCATTCTCGTCAAAAAGAGTCTCATAGAAGAGAATACCGCTCTCGTTTATGGGGCTGTTTTTTGGAATAAGCGCAAGCTCTCCCAGCATACAGGCGGTCTCATCCATCGTTATCATTTTGGAAAGAAGCTCATAGCCCTTTTCCGCTTCCCATTCCACAGCCCTTCCGTCACGGAAGGTTATTGAGAAATTATCAATGATCTGTCCCTCATAAGAAAGAGGCTTGGTTGAAACGACCTTACCCTCAGCTTTTCCTGCCATAGGTGAGGTGAATATCTCTTCTGTAGGAAGATTTGGATTGAAGATAACTCCTTGCTTTGTTTCTTCACATCCTCCGCACCAATGTCCTTCGGGAATAAGCCATGCCTTGAAATCCGTACCGTTGGAGCTTTTGTAGTGAAGATAGTCAAATTTCTGAGCATTCAGCCAATCGCATTTTTCTTTGAATGTCTTATTGTGGATTTCCCATTCCTTTGCGGGATCATTGTCCTCGGTTACTCTTACGGTCTTAAGAATTGCATCCCAAAGCTTGTTATAAGCCTGAGTCTTTGAAAGCTCGGGGAATACCTTTTTTGCCCATTTATAAGATGGAACGGCAGCGATGGTCCACTGATGACGGTTTTCTATAGCATCTCTGTAGGGCTTTATAATGGGATAGCGTGCTATTCTTGCCTTCTGCATTTTATCCTGATTTATACCCTTGAGACCGTCAGGATCATCACTTAAGATGTAGATACGGCAGGGCAGCTGTTCTGTCATAAGCTTCAGCTTTTCTTCCTCCCACTTTTCTACCTTTGAAAGAGATCTGAGCGTTCTGTATCTGTAATCAAGCTTTGTAAGAGGCTGATGTTCCCATTCGAGCATTACATTTGATGCACCTGCCTTGTAGCACTCATCAACGAGTATTGTTATAAACTCATACTGCTCAACGCTTGCATAAAGCTTTACAGCCTGACCTTTTTGTATGTTTGCACCTGTTCTTGCAATAAGACGGGCGTATTTTCTCATTATAGTTTTTTTCAAAGCAGTCACTTCCGTTATTAGTTTTATGTGAAAATTTTAACACTTTTATTATGGTTTTGCAACTGCCTGTTGATACAAAAATTACAAAAATAAGGACAAATATTACAATAATTAATTATTCTTTTTATGTGTGATATGATATAAATGAATAAATATGAAGGAGGAATGCTATGAATTTCAGCATAATCTATAATCCCATCGCAACAAAATTCTCCCAGGCAGCTCTTGACCACCTTATCTTTAAGTTTGTGGAAAGAGGACTTAAGCTTAACACGATCGCAAAAAGTGAGTATTCCGGACACGTTATAAAGCTTATAAAGGAGCTTGATCCGGTATCAGACTATCTTATAACCTTCGGCGGTGACGGAACTGTCAATGAGGCTTTCCGTGCCTTTAATGAAATAGAACAGCATAGTGTCTATGCTCATATATCTGTCGGTACCACCAACGACATGGCAAATAATTTCAATCTTTACAGAAAAGATGCAATTAAGAGTATCGATAAGCTTGCAGAAAAAGGAAAGGAAACCTTTATGGATTCCGTGCTGGTAAACGGTGAGCCCGTATGCTATGTATCCTCTTTCGGCTACATTGCAGCAGTTCCTTATCTTGTCAATCCTAAGCTCAAGAAGGCAATGGGACATGCGGCATATGTATTTGCCGCCATGCCTACTCTTATGAAGGGACCTCAGAAGATCAAGGCTACATATACCGCTAACGGTAAGACAAAGTCTACAAATATTCTTCTTGCCCTTATTACCACCTCAAAGGGAATGGGCGGAATAACACTTTATAATGATGTGGACCTTACAGACGGAAAATTTGAGGTATGTCTTATCCACGATATTACCCCTGCACTTATTGTAAAGATCTTCGGAGAATATCTTACGGACAGCATTGATCTTTCAAAGTATCTTGAATATGCAGATGTTTTCACTACAGATGAGCTGCATATCCGCTTTGACGGTGTGCTTCCCTATGATGATATCGACAATGACGGAAACAAGGCAAGCTTCAGCCTCACACTTCATGAAAATGAGCTTCATTACACAATGGGCAAGAAGATCAAGATCTTAATGCCTGAAAACTGAGAAAAATGACCGACGGCAGTATAACACTGAGTTATACTGCTGTTTCTTTTCTTGTCCGGTTAATTCTTTAATATAAAATTTATGCTGTTGATAAAAAGCTTCCATATAACGGATCTTTAGGTGAAGCTGTTTTCCTGTTTAGGTTGACATAATCTGCTTTTACTGATATTATAAAATTACTTTATTTTGGAGGAAAATTATTATGGCAGCATTTTTTAAGGCGTTCATATCCTTTGTTCAGGTTTTTCTTCTGTCAGCAGGCTTTCTGCCTGTCGATATGACTGTAAATTACGGCGGGGAAGAGTATAGTGCTCCTGAGATAAATTCTCCCGTATATATTGTTGAGGACGGTGAGTCTGATTATTATATCGTTACTCCGGATGACAAGGATATTTGTATAGATACCGCAGTTGAGGAGCTTCAGAATTATATTGAAAAAATTTGCAAGGTTAAGCTGCCTCAGATAAATGAGTCTCAGCTTCCTGCTGATGCGAAAGCTGTATTTTTGGGAGATACGGCTGCTTCACGGGTATCAGGCTTTGATTATTCTTCTGTCGCAGAGGACGGCTTTTTGCTTTACTGTAACGGTGAAGATCTTATTATAAGAGGAGAGGACAGCAGAGGAACGCTTTTCGGCGTGTATACCTTTCTTGAGGAGTACCTTGGAGTGCGTTGGTTTACCCCCACTCTTGAAAGAGTCCCTGAAAGTGATGATATCGTAATAGATGCTGCCTTGAACCGTGTTGTTGAGCCTTCATTTGCTGTAAGAAGAAATGATCCTATGGGCACAAATGAAGCACACAGAGCCAGAACAAGAATGAATGTGTCATTCCATAAAAATGCAGAAAAGTACGGCGGAACGCTTACATATTCTCTGTGGGATGCAACGCTTATAACACTTGTTCCGAAGTCTCTTTTCAGTGAGCATCCCGAATATTTTGCTCTCGGTGAGGACGGCAACAGAACAACAGATCATGTATGTATGACAAACCCCGATGTTTTCCGTCTTGTCGTTGAAAACTGCCGTAAGATAATGACTGAAGCCACCAACGGTGCAAAGTTTATTCATATCGGACAGGATGATAATATAAATTACTGCCGCTGTGAAAACTGTGAGGCTCTTTATGAAAAATACGGTGCCGTATGCGCTCCCACGCTTATATTTACCAATAAGCTTGCAGACGAGTTAGGCCCCGAATTCCCTGATTATACCTTCACATTTTATGCATATAACGAAACTGACCGTCCTCCTACGGATCTTTCTCTTAAGTGCAGACCTAATGTTGCTCCCGTTCTCTGCGGACTTCATAAGGCTTGCCGCAGCCATTCTCTTTCAGAGTGCGGAGCTCAGGACGGCGATGACTCCTTCAATAATCTTTACGGTGATCCCGAGCCTACCATAGCAGAGGATTTCAGGGTATGGACAGAGATTTCCGAAAGAACATACATTTATGATTACACAATAAACTTCCTTTTCTCACAGCAGTTTTTCTCAAATTTTGAGTATATGCAGGAGACTATGAAGTATATGCACGACATCGGTATTACCGGTTATATATATAACTGCGGTGACGGTCATTCCGCTGCTTTCAATGAGCTCAGAAATTATCTTCTCGCAAAATTACAGTGGGATGTCAATGCCGATGTAGAGTATCATATGATCGACTTTATGAATGAATACTACGGAGAAGATGCCGCACAGTATATAAAGGAGATCCTTGATATCCAGACTGCACAGATAAGAGCAACCGCTCACGCCTTTGACTTTGACTGGCATTATCAGTCAGGCTTCTATCCCATTCATACTATGATAAAGCTTGATTGTCTCTGGGAAAAGGCACTTGAGGCAGACGGTAACGAAGATCAGAAGGCAAATGTTGAAATTGCAAATCTCAGCTGGGAGTTTTTCAAGGCAAATCAGATGCAGGGTGAATATTTCTTCCTGAATCCCATGAGAATGCAGGAGCAGGAATGGCTCTATGATATGTATAAAAAGCACGGAATCGACAGAGTATCCTCCTTCTCATATCTTCCCGAAAAGGAAAATATAAACTTTATCCAAAGACCTATAATGTGGGAATAAGAAAAAATCTTACGATTTGTCAACCCCCTACCCCCAATCTTGGGGGCTGTAGGTGTTTCTTGTTATAAGCTAAATTGCTCACATTGCGAGCAATTTCCTATATAATAATAAGATAATGCGAAGAGCATCCTGAACTTATTCAGGATGCTCTCAGACTGCTGACAAAGTCCATTCCAAATAGGAGTGGGCTTTTTTTCTGTACAAAAGCCAAGAAAAATGGTATAATAGAAGCAGAAAAAGGGTGATAAAAATGTTTAATGAAACAAGAAG
>JAFSGH010000085.1 GCA_017440965.1 Clostridia bacterium
CGAACCGTCGACCTCTAGCGTGACAGGCTAGCGTTCTAACCAACTGAACTACCGGGCCAAGTGGTGGGAACAACAGGGCTCGAACCTGTGACCCCCTGCTTGTAAGGCAGGTGCTCTCCCAGCTGAGCTATACTCCCACTTCTGCATTCGCTGTTTGCGAATGTCTTACTTCCCTTACGGCTTCATTAATATACACCAATTCAAATCAAAAGTCAATACCTTTTTTTGATTTTTTTGAAATATTTTTTTATTATACAAAAACCTTATTATATGTTCTTCATCAGTGATTTTATATCATCACTGCTGAATTTATAGACCGAAGGACAGAAATGACATTTGACCTCGGTACATTCATCCTTTGCCATTTCTTCAAGTTCAGCCTTACCTACACTTATAATAGCCTTCTCTACTCTTTCGCGAGAGCAATTACATTTATATTCACATTCAGCCGTATCAAGTATCTCAACATTAAATTCGGGGAGCACCTTTTTGCAGATGTCCTCAGGAGTAAGTCCCTCAGCCAGCATAGCAGTAACGGAAGGAAGATTATTAAGACCTCTTTCCACCTTTGCAATTATAGTATCATCCGCAGTAGGAAGAAGCTGAATAAGAAAGCCGCCCGAACAAGCTACCGTCAGATCGGGATTTACAAGAACGCCTAAAGCGCAGACAGAAGGAATCTGTTCACTTATTGCGTAATATGAAGTGATATCCTCTGCAATTTCACCTGAAACCAACGGAACCTGACCGACAGCGGGCTCCTTCATACCGATATCCTTAATTACAGTAAGAAAGCCGTCAGTGCCGACAGCCGTGCCTACAGCAAGCTTACCTTTTTCATTTAAAGGCAGATTCACATCAGGATTCATTACATATCCTCTGACATTGCCGTCCATATCAGCAACGGCAATAACAGAGCCTGAAGGACCGCCGCCGTTGAAACGAAGCGTTACTGAGCTGTCCTGACCTTTAAGCATAATTCCCATAAAGGATGCTCCCGTAAGCGCTCTGCCGAGAGCTGCGGTGCAGACCTTTGAGGTGTTGTGAATTCTTCTTGCTGTTTCGGAAATATCAGTTGTATCTGAAGCAAGAACAAGAACACAACCGTCATCTGAAATTCCTCTTACCAAATGTGCCATAACAATTTATTTCTTCCTTGCAAGGAAGTATATCCTTTCTTCATCATCCTTCGGCGCGGAAAAATCCGTATCGCCGTAAATATTTAATATATCAAAGCCATTACTCTGAAGCATCTGAGATATTGCATCAACAGAATATGCCCGCTCGGTAACACAGTCCGACATACGGGAATACATACCGTTTTCTTTTTTTGAAAAAATATCGATATACATTTCAACCGTATCCGTTTCGTCGCATTCACTGTTCTGCCAGACAAGCACTGAGGTGTCATCCTCATAAACAAAGGTTCTGTCCGAAATTATCTCGCGATGCTTGTAAACGGTATTTACATCAAAAATAAATATACCGCCGGGGCGGATAAACCTGCCTATACTTTCAAATGCCGCATTAACATCCTCTTCAAGGAGCAGATGATTAATGGAATCAAGAGAACAGACCGCACAGTCAACAGTTCCGTAAAGATCCAGCTCACACATATCCTGACACATCAAAAGCACCTTATCTCCGAAGGAAGAGAGCTTTTCCCTTGCTATATTCAGCATTTCATATGAGATATCATTAGCAATAACCTCAAAGCCTTTTTTCAGGAATATTTCGCTAAGACTTCCCGTTCCGCAGGCAGCATCGAGCAATATTCCCGATTCGATACCGTTTTCACAAAGAAGCGTGCATATATATTCGGCTCTTTCGCCATAGTTTACATCCTCAGTAAACTTATCATATACCGAGGCAAAAGAATATTCATACGCCATATCACTTTTTACCAAAAACGATCTCATATCCGCCTGCGCCGTAAGCAAGAGATCTGTTTACTCTGCTTATTGTCGCTGTGGATGCATGGGTTTTGTTTACTATATCATTATATACAGTCTTATCATAAAGCAATTTAGCAACAGCAGCACGCTGAGCCATAGCTTTGATCTCAGGAACAGTACACAGATCCTCAAAAAATGCATAGCACTCCTCAACGGATTCAAGCTTCATTATACATTCGAAAAGAAAATCAGTATTTTCATCTTTAATTTTATTCTGCATAAGCGCCATCCTGCCTTATAAATATTCTTTGTTATTTTAACACATTAAAGAGTAAAAGTAAAGAGCTAAAATATCAATGATTTATAATGAAATATAATACTTGAAAATATTAATAATATGAGTATAATATAAAGATAGTAAATTATGGAGGTATCAATATGAGCAAAGGCAAATATTATATAACTACTGCAATAGCATATACTTCTAAAAAACCTCATATAGGTAATTCATACGAAATCGTATTGACAGATGCAATTGCAAGATTTAAAAGATTACAGGGATATGATGTGTTCTTCTGCACAGGTACTGATGAGCACGGACAGAAAATAGAGGAGCAGGCAAAGGCTGACGGCATAACACCTAAGCAGCATGTAGATAAGATCGCGGGTGAAATAAAGGATATCTGCGATAATCTCAACACCACCTACGATCATTTTATCCGCACTACCGATGATTATCACGAGAAGGCTGTACAGAAGATATTTAAGAAATTATACGATCAGGGCGATATTTACAAAAGCTCCTACGAGGGACACTACTGTGTTCCCTGCGAAAGCTTCTTTACTGAAAGCCAGCTTGTTAACGGCAAGTGCCCCGATTGCGGTGCTGAAGTAAAGCTTGCAAAGGAAGAAGCATATTTCCTTCGTCTTTCAAAATATCAGAAGCAGCTTGAGGAGCATATTGAGAACAATCCCGATTTCATTTACCCCGAAAGCAGAAAGAAGGAAATGATAAATAACTTCATCAAGCCCGGACTTCAGGATCTTTGTGTTTCAAGAACATCCTTCAAATGGGGAATTCCCGTAACCTTTGACGATAAGCATGTTATTTATGTATGGATCGATGCTCTTTCAAACTATATCACTGCATTAGGCTATGATCCCGACGGAAGCGGAGAAATGTATTCAAAATACTGGCCCGCTGATGTACACATTGTAGGTAAGGACATTATCAGATTCCATACTATTTATTGGCCCATTATGCTTATGGCACTCGGCGAGCCTCTTCCCAAGCAAGTCTACGGACACCCCTGGCTTCTTTTCGGTACAGATAAGATGTCAAAATCCAAGGGCAATGTTATCTATGCTGACGAGCTTACTGCAAGATTCGGCGTAGATGCGGTCAGATATTACCTTCTTTCCGAAATGCCCCATGCAACAGACGGCTCGATTTCCTATGAGACAATTATAGAAAGATACAATTCCGATCTTGCAAACACATTAGGCAATCTCGTAAACAGAACCGTTGCAATGATAAACAAATATTTTGACGGTGTTCTTCCTGTAAATGACTGCACAGAGGAGCTTGACAAGGGATTTATTGAGGATATTCTTTCTGCACTCCCCGTAATGGAAAAGGCATTTTCCGACTTCAGAATTGCCGATGCTGTTGAAGCAGTAATGAATTCAGCAAAAAGAAGCAATAAGTATATCGATGAGACCGCTCCCTGGGCACTTGCAAAGGATGAAGCAAACAAAAACAGACTTTCAACCGTTCTCTACAATCTCCTTGAAGCTATAAGAATTATTGCAGTTGAGCTTACCTGCTTTATGCCTGATACAGCAAAGGCAATTCTTTCACAGATAAACTGCGAAGAGGCTTCCTATGAAAGCATACTTTCCTTCGGTGCGGCAAAGCTCGGAACTAAGGTAGGAACTGCAACTCCCCTCTTTACAAGAATCGATGCTGCAGTTATGCTCAAGGAAATTGAGGAAGAAATGCAAAAGAAGATGCAGGCAGCAGCAAACGCCGCTGAGATCGCAGGAATCGCAAAAATCGGTATTGAGGATTTTGCAAAGGTAGATCTCAGAGTTGCTACCATCAAGGAATGTGAGCCTGTAAAGAAGGCTAAAAAGCTTCTTAAGCTTACTGTTTTTGACGGTGCAGCAAACCGTACAGTTGCTTCAGGCATTGCAAAATGGTACAAACCTGAGGATCTTATCGGTAAGAATATCATTCTTGTTTCAAATCTCAAGCCTGCTACCTTATGCGGAATTGAAAGTCAGGGTATGATCCTTGCTGCGGACTGTAGCGAGGATGATGTAAAGGTCATCTTTGTTGACGGCATTCCCGCAGGCTCAAAGGTAAGATAATGTATAATAATATTTTTGATTCTCATGCTCATTATGACGATGAGAGATTTACAGACGATTTAGACGCTTTGCTCACAGAATTTCCCTCTGTGGGCATTTGCGGTGTTGTTAACTGTGCTACAGATATCTCATCTTGTCAGAAGAGCCTTGAAATGGCAGAAAGATTCAGCTTCGTTCACTTTGCGGCAGGAATACATCCGCACGAGGCCGAAAAAATACCTTCCGATTATATCGATCTCTTATATAAATATATACGCAACAAAAAATGCGTTGCTATCGGAGAAATAGGTCTCGATTACTATTATGATTTCTGTCAAAGAGACATACAAAAAAAAGTCTTTGAGCAACAGCTTCAGTTAGCAAAGGAGCTTGATATTCCTGTTATCATTCACGACAGAGAGGCTCACGCAGATGTTTATGAGCTTCTCAAAAAATACCGTCCCAAGGGCATCGTACATTGCTTTTCCGGAAGCTATGAGATGGCTAAGGAAACAGTAAAGCTCGGTATGTATATAGGTCTTGGCGGTGCTGTTACCTTCAAAAACGCAAAAAAACCTGTTGAGGTAGCAAAGAATATTCCCTGTGAAAAAATAGTCCTTGAAACAGACTGTCCTTACCTATCCCCTGTTCCCTTCAGAGGAAAACGCAATGATTCATCGCTTATTCCCTATACCGCAGAATTTATTGCTGACTTGAAGGAAATGGATACACAGGAGCTTATAGATATCACCACAAAAAATTCTAAAGAAATTTTCGGAATTGATGAATAAATAATTTTTCACTGAGTATAATTATTAACGGTGATAAATTTGAATAAAAAATCAAAAAAGAAATTTTCTTCCGTCTCAAATGAACCTGATGCAAATCTTGCAGGCCCTTACCCAACAGCTAACAGTGAGGAATTTGTACCTAAGCCTCTTGAAAATATCAAGGATGCTCCCGTATCAAACTCTGATGAGCTCTATGATTTTATCCCGAAACTGAAGCCCGACAAGTACAAATAAAATCTTATTCCTCTCACCCGTTTCTCAGCGACAAAAGTATCAGCTGTCTGATTTAGCTGTCAAAGAAATTATCCGCATAATATAAAAAAAGCATTGCGAGCAATTTCCTATATAATACAATTTGGGGCTGTAAAAAAACAGTCTAAAAGAAAAAGGACTACAAACTTACCTGAGGAGGTAGGAATGTAGTCCTTTTTGTGATATAATTAACGTGCGAATGAAAACTAATATCACAAGAAAATATAATACACCATATCAATTAAA
>JAFSGH010000034.1 GCA_017440965.1 Clostridia bacterium
AGCAAAGTTGGTCATATCGGTAAGGAGCACCAATACGTCTTTATTCTGAAGTGCAAATTGCTCTGCTACCGCCAACACCATATCGGGAATCATCATACACTCAACGGTAGGATCGGAAGCGGTATGAATAAACATAACGGTTTTACTGAGTGCTCCGCCCTTTGAAAGCGCATCCTTAAAATATAAAAAATCATCATATTTAAGACCCATACCGCCAAGAACGATTACGTCGGCTTCTGCCTGCATTGCAATTCGGGCAAGAAGTTGATTGTACGGCTCACCCGAAATAGAGAAAATAGGCAGCTTTTGAGAAACAACCAAGGTGTTGAACATATCGATCATAGGAATGTTGGTTCTCATCATTCTGTTGGCAAGAATACGTTTAGTGGGATTAACAGAGGGGCCGCCGATGGGTTTCATATTCTCGTTAAGTGCAGGGCCTTTATCTCTCGGCTCACCTGAGCCGTTGAATATACGACCTAATAGATCTTCACTGAAAGATACGCGCATTTCGTGACCGAGGAAACGAACTTCATCTCCTGTAGAAACGCCCTGACCGCCGGCAAAGACCTGCAGAGAAACAATATCTCCCTCAATTTTATTGACCTGAGCCAAGGACTTGCCGAAGCGTGTGTTGATCTGTGCCAATTCCTTATACTTAACATCATTTGCTCGGACAGTGATAACATTTCCGGTAATGGATTCTATTCGATTATATACTTTATTCACTCTCATTCACCGTCCTTTAATAATTTTTCGGCAAGTGCGGCTAATTTGCCGTCACCCTTGCGATACAGTTCATCGATCTCAGATTCTGCTTTTTTAAACGATTCGCTCTCAAACTCGGTGTAATTCCAGTCGATGAATTTCTGGCGCATACGGTTAAAGAAGCCTCGCGCATCGTCTTTATTTTGAAGAGCAAAATTGCTGCCTAAAATATATACGAGCTTATCGGTAACATAGCGCTGACGCTGTTTTGAGCAGTTTGCTTCAACCAAATCAAAGGAGTTCTGCTGCAGATAAACAGCATCGAGCATTTCAGACTTTAAATAGGTAATGTAATCTAAAAGAGCAGTACCTTCTTCACCGACAACCTTCATCATTGAGCCGATCTCGTAACCGTGATGAAGAATGTCTTTACAAAATTCCAATTTTTCGCCGTCAATAACGCTGTTATATTTTGACCAAGAGATAAGCGGATCAATGGCAGGATATTTTCTTGCATCCGAACGTTCACGGGAAAGACCGTGGAATGCACCTACAACCTTTAAGGTGGCCTGTGTTACGGGTTCTTCAAAGTTGCCGCCTGCAGGGGATACAGTACCGCCAATGGTAACGGAACCTGTACTGCCGTCGGGGAGACGAACACAACCTGCTCTTTCGTAGAATGCCGCAATATAGGATTCCAAGTATGCAGGGAAAGCCTCTTCACCGGGGATCTCTTCAAGTCTGCCCGACATTTCACGCATAGCCTGTGCCCAGCGGGATGTTGAGTCTGCCAACATAAGAACATCAAGTCCCATTTGGCGATAGTACTCAGCAAGTGTTACCGCAGTATAAACCGAAGCTTCACGGGAGGCAACGGGCATAGAGGAAGTATTACATATAATAATGGTTCGTTCCATAAGTGAACGACCGGTTTTAGGGTCGGTCAGTTCGGGGAACTCAGTCAGTGTTTCAACAACTTCACCTGCACGTTCTCCGCAGGCGGCGATAATAACGATATCTACATCCGCATATTTTGATGTGGTATGCTGTAGCACCGTTTTACCTGCGCCGAACGGTCCGGGAGTGCAATAGGTTCCGCCTTTTGCTACAGGGAAGAAAGAGTCGATAAGTCGCACCTTGGTTTCCATTGTTTCGGCAGGTGCCAATCTCTCACTGTAACATTTTACCGCACGTTTAACAGGCCACTTAAACGACATAGATACGGGTATTTCACGGCCTCGTTCATCGGTTAAGACTGCAACCGTTTCCTTAACGGTATATTCTCCCTTTTCGGCAATGGATTTTATTGTATAATTTCCAAGCAGATAAAAGGGAACAAAAATTTTATGTGTAAACGGGCCTTCGGGCACGGTCCCGATGTGTTCGCCCGCACGGACAATGTCGCCGACTTGTGCAGTCGGTGTAAACTCCCATTTCTTTTTAGTGTTTAGTGCGTCTGCGTAAGTTCCTCTTTCCAAAAACCAGCCTGCCTTCTGAGCTAAAACAGGAAGCGGATTCTGAAGTCCGTCATATATCTGACCGAGCAATCCGGGTCCGAGCTCTGCCGAGAGCATATCTCCCGTAAATTCAACCGTATCACCACACTTAATACCGTCGGTCATTTCATAAACCTGTACTTGAGCAATGTTACCTTTTATACGGATGATCTCGCTTTTAAGGGCGGTATCACCCACAAAAACATAGCATATTTCGTTCATAGAAACGTTGCCGTCAAACTCTACCGACACCAGGTTTCCGTTTATGCTTACTACCTTTCCTTTATTTTCGGTCATTGTTTTGCCTCCAACCTATCTCCATTTAAAATGGAGTCGTATATATTTTTGTATGCTTTTTCTCCGCTCTTTGTATCAAACTGCCTTATGCGAAGAAGCAATTTTAATTTAAGTCCGTAATAGAAAACATGATCCTCAGAAAAACTATCCATAGGTCTTAACGCTTCTAAGATTTCCAAACGGTAACTGTTCAGATATTTTTCTGCTTCCATCGGATTTTCGATTTCTGTTGCCGCACTCGCTGCCTTGATATACTCCACCGGAAAAATTCTGTTCTCTGTATCAAACGGCTTCTTCATTTTCTCTGCCCGAACTTTGCCGAGAGCAAACCGAAGGTTTCTCTCGCTTTCGTTCCAGGCATCAATCAATTGAGAGCCGGAGTTTTCACTGTTTTTGGGAGGTGCTAAAGTAAGCTTTTTCATCGCCTCCTGCGCCCTTTTTCCTAAAAAACGGTTGCAAAGCTCTGCAAATCGTTCTTCGGTGATCGGAAGGGGAGCATTTTCATTTATCCCATCCAAAGACGGCAACTGCGATATTAAATAATATTCAGCCATAGTTATTACTTCGCCTCTTTCAAAAGCTCGGTAACCTTAGGGCTAAGATAATTTGAAAGCATATCCGCAACAGCCTCAGCCGAATAATCGTAATATGCGCTGCCGTTATTGACAGCGATGCGGAATCCGCCGTCAAAATTATCATTCGCCTTCAAGGTGATACCCTTTAACATTTTTTCTTTAAGTGCTGCCTGTAAGGCTTCTTCCAACTTATTAAGGTCTTGAGTATTCAAGATCACTGTAATATCTTCTGCATCAGGCTTATTTGCCCAATTTTCAACAATGCTGATGATAAGCCCTTCGAATGCATCCGATGAATATACGGCAGTAACATTTTCGCCAATGATAGCATTAAGCTCTCTCGTTACACTTTCTCTGAAAGAAATAAGCAGATTGCGACCCGCCTGACGAATAGCATCCTCGCTTGATTTCGTCATTCGCTCGGTTTCAGTTCTTGCAAGGCTCAAGATCTTATCTGCCTGCGCCTTAGCATCGGCAATAATCTTTTCGGCATCTGACTTTGCCGCCTCAACGATAGCCTTGGCTTCTGCTTCAGCGGTTTCAACACCATCCTTTTTGATCTGCTCAATAAGTTCCTGAAGTTGAACTTCCATAATTCTATCTCCTTTTATATTTAGTCAATTTTACTGCTAAAAACAAAATAGATCCAACTTCCTCTGCAGACAGCTGGATCCATTAATATCACTTAAATATTTAATTTTAATCATTATAACACACTTATTGTTTTGCGTCAATATTTTTTATTAAAAAAACAACATCATTTTCTTCTCGGCATAAGCGAGGGTTATTTTTGTTCCGCTGCTTCTGCCTTTCAAGGTGTAGTTCGCTTTATAGTAAACTATTTGAAAACGACTGTTTTCTGTCATCTCACAGTTTAGTTTTTCAAAGTTAGATCAGCTGTCTGTAAATGTCGCTTTTTTTTGAATTTGTTTCCTTTGCCGCTCTTTTTGCGGCTTCATTTACGGAAAGGCCCTCTTTTACATATTTTTTTGCAAGCTCAACGGGATCGGGCTTTTCCTCTTCCTTTTCGGTCTCTTCCTTTGTTTTTGCTTCTATTATTATAACATATTCGCCCTTGAGCTTGACAAAGTTATATTTTCCGTCAAATTCCTTCAAGGTGCCGAATTCGATGTTTTCGTGGATCTTCGTAAGCTCCTTTATGAGTGCGATCCTTCTGTCACCGAGAGTCTCGTACAGATCGTGAATGGTGGCGGCAAGCTTATGGGGAGCTTCGTAAAATACCATGGTCTTTCTTTCGGTCTTTATCTCCTCAAGATGCTCTCTTCTTTTGGGCTTATTACCCGTGAGAAAGCCCTCAAAGGTAAAGCGTGAGACCTCAAGTCCCGATAAGGCAAGAGCCGTTATTATGGCACTGGGCCCCGGCACGGTATTTACCTTGATGCCGCTTTCGTGACAAAGCCTTACAAGATCCTGCCCCGGGTCTGATATTGCAGGCATACCCGCATCCGTAACAAGGGCACAGTTTTCCCCTGAAAGTATCCTTTCTACGATGGACGGTCCCTTCTCTGCACGGTTATGCTCGTGATATGCAATAAGCTTATTTTTTATTTCAAAGTAATTAAGAAGCTTTATTGTGACTCTCGTGTCCTCTGCGGCAATAAAATCCACATTGCGAAGCGTCTCAACCGCACGGGGAGAGAAGTCACCTAAATTACCTATGGGTGTTCCCACTACAAAAAGCTCGCCTGCCATCTTATTTCTCCTTGATGCTGCTTACATAATCACAGTTGAAGGTGGTAAGCTTTCCCTTTTTGTCTTCAACACTTATCCAGTTTTCCGATACCTCGGTAACCTTGCCGACTACACCCGATATGTAGCCGTTTGCCGTAATTATACATTCTTTTCCGATATATTTCATAAGTATGGAATTATCCATTTTTCCCTTTTCCTTTCTTCTTTTTCTCACCTTTGTTATCTGCATCTGACTGCTTCTTGTCTGCATAAGACAAAAAACAATTATCAGGCAGAAGAATACAGGATAAAAACTGCCCATATGCTAATCCTTCTTATATTCTCCGATGATTTTCTTCATCTCCTCCGACATACTGCCGTCGGGAGCTTCTATATGAAGCTCTTTTTCTACTGTAAGACCGGGATTTCTGCCCTTTTTGCCCTCAAGCAGAAAAAGCCAGGGTGCTTTGCCGTCTCTCTGGGATACAAAGCGAAGTCGCTTCGGCTCTATCTTTGCCTTTCTCATCTCAGCCATTGCCTCTGTCAGCCTTTCGGGACGAAGACAGATGCACATTCTTCCGCCGAATTTCAGAAGGTATGATGCACCGGTGAAAACATCGGAAAGAGTGAGATTTGTTTCGTGTCTTGCTATCTTATCCGCCTTAGAGGAGCTTTCTATGCCGTGTCCCGATGCCGTATAGGGGGGATTCATTGTAACAAGATCAAATTCACCTGCGGGAAGCCGTCCCTTTATCTCCCTGATATCTCCCTCAACAAGAGTAAAGCGTTCCTCTATGCCGTTTAATGCGACAGATCTTCTCACCTGATCGCAGGCAAGGCTCTGAAGCTCTGCGGCGTGTACCTTTTCCACTCCTTCTCTCAGCCAATAAAATGGTATTATCCCGCATCCCGTACCGAAATCGCAGACGGTATTTCTTCTCTTAGGTGCGGAAAAAGCAGCCAATAGCAAGGCATCCGTGCCGAAGGTATGGCTGTCGGATACTATTAGCTTAAGGCTGCCGTCTATATATTCTATATGTTCCGTGTCTTTTAACTGTGACATTTTATATCCTGTTTCTCTTAAGTGCAAGAACTACAACGATAACACCGACGCCTGAGCCTACGAGAAGAATTACGCCCAATGCGGTCTTTATGGGGTTCGTATCATCCTTTATTGCAGATGTGTCATCCTCGATAACGGGATTGAAGACGGTTGTGGTAAAGGCCTCTGTATATATCTGCTCGGGAGGGATATAAGTAAATGTGGTAGTTTCGGGAGGAAGGGTTGCGGGAGGAGTGTAGGTAGGGGGAGAATATGAGGTAGGGGGAGTGTATACGGGCTTTCTCGTGGTCGGCTCCTCTGTTGTGGGCTCCTCAGTAGTGGATTCCTCCTCGGTGGTCTCCTCTTCCGTAGTTGTCTCAACGGGTGCGGTGGTAGGCACCTGCACCTGAAGATACTTTGAAAGCTCATCCATAATGTCGCTGATATCTGCTCCGAAAATTCCCGCAAGACCGCTGAGACCACCCTCGCTTATCTTGTCAATGGCCTCCTGAATGCTTTCAGGGTCGGAAAGGTCAATGCCTGCAATCTGGAAGAAGGCGTTTATGCCGTCCATAGCCGAAGCCGTAACAGCCGCCGATACGGGGATAAGCAGCATACAGGAAAGCAGGATAGCGGAAATTATTTTCTTGAACTTTGTCATAATATCACCATTTAATAATAATACAGTTATATTATCAAATATACACGGGAAAGTCAATGGAAAATATTTAAAAAGACTCTTTGCCCTTTAACGGCAGAAGATCAAAGCCGCACGGCAGATTTCGCTGTGCGGCAAATTGATCATATTTCTTGCTGAGCATCCGCTGTGCGGCTTTGGTTTTCATATTTCTTACTGAGCATCCGCTATGCGGTTGAGCCAGTAAGCCACATGGCTTGCAAAACCGTGGCAGCAGGAGGCGTAGTCTGTCATATTCTCCCACAGCGTGCCCGTCTTTTCTGCCATAGGCAGGAAGAAGCTTTCTATTTCCCTGAGCACCTTATCATATCTTCCCTCTTCAAAGAGGATGAACAGACGAAGATAATTCCCGATAAATGCATTTGAAACGGGAACATCGGGATAAGCTGTCTTCGGATCTCTTTCGGGACCGAATTCGGTGAACATTTTTTCGTATAATGCGGGATAGGCTTCCTTTGTTGCCGTGCCCGTGAAGAATGCGTAGTACTGGCATGTCTCCGAGTGATTTTTTGTTCTTCTTGCTCCTCTTAAGGTACGCTTTGCGTTGTCGCAGAAGTATTCTCCGTCAAAGGATTTTTCTCTTATTGTCTGTCTGAGCTTTTCTGCCTTTTCGTGAAGAGACTTATCTCCGTAAAGCCGGGAAACGGTGTCAAGCACCTTTGAATAGAGCATATTTGAGGGATAGTTTATGTCAAGAACAAAATCGTTTGCCTCGGACCATTCAACAAATATCCAGCTGTCGAGCTTTTCGAGAAGTCCGTCCTTGTTTTCGTATTTCTTTGTGAATTCAAGAAGCTCAAGCACTCTGTTTTTGGCGGCGTCGATAAGCTCCCTGTCGCCTGAGCGGTCAAGATATTCCTTTAACTGCAGTACAAACCAGAATGCCCAGTTATGGATATAACAGCCGTCATAGTGGTCTGCGGGGTAGCACATGGGAAGCATACCCTCGGGGATATTATTGAATTTTTCGGGAAGCAGGAAGTTTTCGAGGAAATTATGCTCAACAAGGCTTTCGCCTGTAAGCTCCTTCTCAACTCTTGCTGTAAAGAAACTGTCGCAGAGCCAGCCTGCTCTTTCTCTTGAGGGGCAGTCCATAAATATATCCGTTGCATTCTGACGAAAGGTCTCCGCGGCGGCATCATATATCTTCTGCAAATTCTCCGTGGGCATCTTTCTTATGTTTGTAAGAGTCGTCTCGGGATGGCACTCCTCATAAAGAGATACATTTGTAACAAGTGTCGGTGCATACATTGATATTATCTGGATGTATCTGAAGGTGTAAGGCTCAAAGGATACGAAATCATAGGTCCTTCCGCCCTGAATCGCCCATTTTATTACGTTCTGACAGGAGTCCTTTCCGGGATCGGGGCAGACGCCGTCGGGAAGTATCTCATTGAATACGGCATAGATCACCGTATCGTGCTCCGCAGTGAGGGAAAGACGGATATATCCCGTGTTGTTTCTTCCCATATCATATATACAGCAGCAGTTTATTCCCAGCGACACGCTTTCCATACCGTAGCCGCCGTCCTCCATTATCTGAGTCTTATATGCATAAAGCTCATTTACGGGGGATGCGTCAAGCTCCTTCTCGGTAAAGCCCTTAAGCTCCTTTCCGATACCTGTAAGGCTTCTGTCCTTGAAGTGTCTTCTGTCCTTGTCGGGGATAAGGATCCCCTTTGAAACTATCTCCTTTACCTTTCTTTCCGTATAAAGGCAGTAGGGGACATTTCTTTCAATAAAATTCTTGTCTTCTGTTTTTTCGGTCTCGACGGGAGTCAGTACCGTATCGGGATCTGTCATAAAAAGATCATAGTAGGCATCATATATATAGCATTCCGTAAAGGGACGCTGGAAGGAATAACGGGGCGTTTTTCTTATTCTGTTTGAATATTCGCTCACCTGAAATTCCTTGCTGCCCGTTGAATACAGCACTTCGCCCTTTCTTTCTATCTCAGCCGCAATAAAGGAGGGCTCATCAACAAGATAGAAGCTGTTTACATTGTAGCCTGCGGCAATTATTGAAATTACCGTCTTTTTCTCGGAAAGCTCCTTGCAAAGTGTATATTCACTGACTCTGTAAAAGCCGTGTCCCGCTCTTGCCGGGCCTGCGGCATAAAAAACACCGTCAACAAAAATCTGATATCTTGAGTGAGAAGCTATGCTGAGCTTTATCTCCTCGTTTCCCTCGATCACGCATCTGAATATGAGGGAGAGATTCTTTTCCTTTTCAGCTCCCTTTTTCCATACGGGCACAGCCTCTTTGAATTTATATTCCTTTGATAATCCTCTGACAGCCATTGCTATTCCTCCAATAAGCTCAAAAATGCCTTTATAAATGCCGTATCATTCTCCCTTGTCCTCGGAGGAGGCCCCTTTGTCCTTTTCCCCGAAAGCCGTATCTTTTTTGACACAAAACGGGAGTACAGCAAATTTTCGATATTTTTATCGGTATATATAAGACCGTTCTGATTGAGTGCCCTTGCGCCCTTTCCCAGTACCAATGCCGCAAGACCGTAATCCTGAGTCACAACGATATCGCCCCTTGACACCAGGTTTGCGATCTTAATGTCGGCAGAATCCGCACCCTTGTCCACCACGACAGTCTCAGCACCGTCTCTTTCAATAAAATGTGCATTGTCGCAGACAATAACCGCCCCGATACCTCTTTTAAGGGAAATATCCAACGCAATATCCGTAACAGGACAGGCATCCGCATCAATAATAAGCCTCATATTATCACCAAGAAATATATTACATCATAAGCACACAGAAAATCAAGCAGAAATCAGGCAGAAATCCGTTTCGGATTTCTGCAGTGAAATACGCCCAAAGCAGAAATCCTTTCAGGATTTCTGCAGTGAAATACGCCTACGGCAAGGCAGAAATCCTTTCAGGCTTTCCGCAGTGAAATACGCCTACGGCAAGGCAGAAATCCTTTCAGGCTTTCCGCAGTGAAATACGCCTACGGCGTGTGAAATATGCCTACGGCATGTGAAATACACCTTCGGTGTGTGAAATATTTGCTTCGCAAATGTTTCGGGACCTGCGGTCGGCATTATATTAAGAAATGATCTTTCGGCAAGGTGCGAAGCACAAAATGATTAAAGTGAGTAATATGATTCCCCAACTTTCCGTGAAGAGGGAAACAATCCTTCGGCAAGGTGCGAAGCACGAGTCGATATAGAGCGAAGCGGAAAAGATGCGAAGCATCTTCCTTCACATTTTCCGCAGGAAAATATTTCACCCGTCGAAGACGGATTTCACCGACGCGAAGCGGCGATTTCACTCATTCCGAAGGAATGAATTTCACTGCATAAATCCGCTTCGGATTTATGCCTCAGTGTTCTCTGAATGCCTGTGTTTGTTTCGGTTCGTTTGATTTTTTTAATATGTCATCGGTGAGAATGACGGATCTTACTATGCTTTCCTTTCCGTATTTTTTTCTTATCCTTTCCACCGTCAGCTCCAAGCTTTCCTTTTTCAGCTCCTTTTCCTCGTCTCTCCACAGAGAAAACTGTCTGGGGCTGTCGGCTGATATGAGATCTATTCCTCTGATGCCTATGCTTCTTAAGGGAACTGTAAAGTCGTGGCAGAGCTTCAGAAGCTCCATTCCCTCCTTGCAGATATCAGAGGAAATATTTGTCGGAAATTTAAGCTTTTTTTGTCTTTCCCGTGATATAAGGTCTGTACCTCTCAGATATATCTGTATTCCCGTGCACATCAGCGAATTTTCCCGAAGCCTTTTGGCGACGCTTTCTGAGAGTATACACATAAGTATCCTTGCATCCTCGTAATTTCTGAGATCTCTCGGCGGTGTTACGGAGTTTCCGATGGACTTTACGGGAAATTTCTCCTCTATGTGCATAACCGGTGAGGTATCCATTCCGTTTGCATAAAAATACACTCTTTCTCCGTTTTTGCCCAAGGCTCTTATCAGCCTTTCCTTGTCCGTTGCTGCCGCGTCACCTATAGTGAATATTCCCCGTCTGTTTAATTCCCGCAGGGTGGAGGGGCCTACGAAAAGAAGCTCCTCTACGGGTGCGGGCCACACGATCTCCTTGTAATTTTCAGGGGTTATGACGGTAACCGCATCAGGCTTTTTGTAGTCGCTTCCGAATTTTGCAAAGACCTTGTTGTAGGATACTCCTATGGATACAGTAAGTCCCAGCTCCTTTTTTATGCGCTGTCTTATTTCCTCGGCAATTTTCTCTCCCGAGCCGAAAAGTGAGGTGCTGCTTGTGACATCGAGCCACGCTTCATCGGGGCCGAAGGGCTCCACAAGGTCGGTATACTGCATATATATGGCTCTTGCCGCGGCACAGTATTTCTGATAAAGAGGGAAGTTCGGAGGAAGTATCAGAAGCGACGGGCATTTGCTTTTCGCCTGCCACAGTGCCTCTCCCGTTTTTACTCCGCACTTTTTTGCAAGCTCATTTTTTGCAAGAATTATCCCGTGCCTTTTCTCGGGATCTCCTCCAACGGCTATGGGTATGCTCTTATACTCGGGATGGGCGATGCTCTCTATTGAGGCATAGCAGTTATTAAGATCAGAATGTAAAATTATACGCATAATATTCATCTCCAAAAAATCAACAGAACAAATGTTCGTATATTTCAGGCTTATTATACCAAACAAATGTTCGATTGTAAAGAGGAAATTTTATGCATTTCCCGAAAAAACTGTTCTCTGTCCCTTTTATGGTGCTTTGTTTCATATCTCGGAAATGAAGAAAAGCTTACGGAAATGGTTTTTTTTCCGACACTCCCGTATCAACATCGTTCCCCGACTTTCCGTGAAGAACCTTTTTTTTGCTTTTTCCGAATTACTGCCAGGCGAAAAAAATATTTTTGTCCGCCGACGGGAAAAGATGTTTTAAAATCTTTATTAATTAATACTTATTATACTTGATTTTTATAAAATGGGAGTATATACTAATAAAGACTATCGGAAGAAGGAGAGGAAGAATATGGAAAAACAGCAGATCGCCGTGCTTGCGGAAAAGGAGCTTGAAAAATTATATCCCGATGCCGTCTGCTCGCTTGATGCGGCAGATCCCTTTCAGCTTCTTGTGGCAACAAGGCTTTCCGCACAGTGCACGGACGCAAGAGTAAATCTTGTGACTCCCGCCCTCTTCAGAAAATATCCCGATGCTTATTCCTTGGCTGAGGCTGATGTGAAGGATGTGGAGGAGCTTATTCATTCCTGCGGCTTCTTCCGTCAGAAGGCAAAGGATATAATAGGCAGCGCTCAGATGATAATCTCCGTGCACGGCGGCACTGTCCCCGATACAATAGAGGAGCTGACAAGGCTTCCCGGTGTCGGCAGAAAGACCGCCAATCTCATAGTGGGAGATGTCTATAACAAGCCTGCCGTTGTTGCAGATACGCATCTGATAAGAATATCAAACAGACTGGGACTTGTTGACAGCAAGGATCCTCTCAAGGTGGAGCTTGAGATGAAGAAGCTGCTTTCTCCTGAGAAAAGCAACGATTTCTGCCACCGTGCCGTGCTTCACGGCAGAGCTCTTTGCGATGCAAGAAAGCCGAAATGTGCAGAATGTCCTCTGGCATATTTCTGTCAGTTTGCTCTTACTAATAATTGAAATCCGCGAAAGGAAAGAAAGAAATGTCACTTTTTACAAAAATCTTCGGTGATTATTCCACCAAGGAACTCAAAAGAGTCCGTCCCATTGCTGATAAGGTGCTTGCCCTTGAGGAAAAGTATACAAAGCTCAGCGATGACGAGCTCAAGGCAAAGACTCCCGAGTTTAAGGAAAGGCTTAAAAAGGGCGAAAGCCTTGACGATATACTTCCCGATGCCTTTGCCGCCTGCAGAGAGGCCGCATGGCGAGTATTGGGAATGAAGCACTTCCCCGTGCAGATAATCGGCGGTATCGTTCTTCATCAGGGCAGAATTGCCGAGATGAGAACAGGTGAAGGTAAGACGCTTGTTGCCACACTTCCCGCATATCTTAATGCACTTACGGGCGAGGGCGTGCATATCGTTACGGTAAACGATTACCTTGCAAAGCGTGACTCCGAATGGATGGGTAAGGTATTCCGTTTTATGGGACTTACCGTAGGTCTCGTAGTACACGATCAGACTGCCGAAGAAAAGCAGATGGCCTATCAGGCAGATATCACATACGGCACAAATAACGAGATGGGCTTTGACTATCTTCGTGACAATATGGTGCTTTATAAGGAGAAAAAGACTCAGCGCGGCCATGTGTTTGCCATCGTCGATGAGGTGGACTCAATTCTTATAGATGAAGCGAGAACTCCTCTTATCATGTCGGGTCACGGTGACAAGTCCTCCGATTATTATAAAATAGCAGACGATTTTGCAAAGAGACTCAGGGTGCAGGTCATCTCCGAGCTTGATGCAAAGAAGGATATCGAGGATGTTGTAACCGATGATGCGGATTACATCGTTGACGAAAAATCCAAGACCGCAACCCTTACAAAAAGAGGTATTAAGAAGGCTGAGGAGTATTTCGGTCTCGAAAACCTTATGGATGCGGAAAATCTTACCATACAGCACCATGTTCAGCAGGCTATAAAGGCCCGCGGTGTTATGAAGAGAGACAGCGAGTATGTTGTCAAGGACGGCGAGGTGCTCATCGTTGACGAATTCACGGGACGAATAATGCCCGGCAGGCGCTATAATGAGGGACTTCATCAGGCAATAGAAGCAAAGGAAGGCGTAAATGTCCGTCAGGAGTCAAAGACGCTTGCTACAATTACCTTCCAGAATTATTTCCGTCTTTACAAGAAGCTTTCCGGTATGACGGGTACTGCCATGACCGAAAGCGAGGAATTTGCTGAGATATATTCTCTTGATGTTATAGAAATTCCCACCAACCGTCCCATGATAAGAAAAGACCGCGACGATGTTATGTATAAGACGGAAAAGGCAAAGTTCAATGCCATCATCGAGCAGGTCAGAAAATGTAACGAAAAGGGACAGCCCGTGCTTGTAGGTACTGTCAGCATCGAAAAGTCCGAGCAGCTTTCCTCCGCCCTCAAAAGAAGCGGTATAAAGCACGAGGTGCTCAATGCAAAGCACCACGAAAGAGAGGCTGAGATAGTAGCTCAGGCAGGTAAGCTCGGTGCCGTTACCATTGCTACAAATATGGCAGGACGAGGCACGGATATCATCCTCGGCGGTAACGCTGAATTTATGGCAAAGTCCGAAATGAGAAAGCAGGGCTTCATAGAGGAGCTTATTTCAGAAGCAACGGGCTTCTCCGAGACCGATAATGAGGAGATCCTTGAAGCAAGAAGAGTTTTCCGCGAGCTTGAGGAGAAATATTCAGCTCAGCTTAAGGAAGAGGCTCAGAAAGTAAGAGACGCAGGCGGTCTTTTCATACTCGGCACAGTCCGTCACGAATCAAGACGAATCGACAATCAGTTGAGAGGCCGTGCAGGCCGTCAGGGAGACCCCGGTGAAAGCCGTTTCTTCCTTTCTGCAGAGGACGATCTTATCCGTCTTTTCGCAGGCGATAAATTTACAAGAACTCTCTCAATGATGAGAGTTGATGAAAATATGCCCATCGAGGCAAAGATGTTCTCCTCCTCGGTCGAGATGGCTCAGAAGCGTGTTGAGTCAAATAACTTCGCTATCCGTAAGAATGTTCTTAAGTATGACGATGTTATGAATCAGCAGAGAGAGCTTATCTATTCTCAGAGAAATCAGGTGCTTGACGGTGTGGATATGGATGCCACCATCCGTAAGATGATAAATGACAGCATCTCGGAGGATGTTGATCTGTTCTGCTCCTCCTCCGTTTCAAGAGATCAGTGGAATATCGCGGGCATCACCGCAAAATATCTCGGTATTCTCGGTGATATAGATATCCCCGAGGGCGTCAATACTCAGGGTGTAAAGGATTATATCACAGACCTTGCTCTTTCAAGACTTGACGAAATGACCGAAAAGCACGGCAAGGATAATATCATCAAGCTCGAGCATCTCGTTCTTCTCAGAAATGTTGATATGAACTGGATGGATCACATTGATGCCATGGATCAGCTCAAGCGTGCCATAGGTCTTCGTGCCTATGCTCAGAAGGATCCCGTAGTTGCCTTCAGACAGGAAAGCTACGATATGTTCGATGAAATGACAGCCTGCATAAGAGAAGGCACCGTGAAGCTGCTGTTTACCACCGTAATTGATTCCGAAGAGGATTTTAAGAGAAAGCAGACCGTTCAGGTGACGGCTACCTCGGGCAGTGCAGGTGCTGCAGGGGAGAGCAAAAAGGAGCCTGTTAAGAAGGGTGAAAAAATAGGCAGAAACGCTCCCTGCCCCTGCGGAAGCGGTAAAAAGTATAAGCACTGTTGCGGTAGATAAATCGGCAGGGAAATGGGCGCACAAATCACCGTATTTGGCGCACAAAATATATTTGACAGTTTGTTGCCTTTAGCGGAAATCCTGCCGAAATCGGTTGTGTGCCTTTAGCAGAGTTTCCTGTGCTTGTTTTGCGGCTCTTCGCAGTACCAATGTACGGCTTGCCAGAGCCGCAAAACACAACTACGGCAATTTCTGTCCCATTTCCCGTGCAGATACCAAGTTACTGCAGACTTAGTTTAGTTAGTTTACCCTTGTAACTGACTTTAAGAGGGGTGCCGGATTCCGATAAATGCCCACAATTCCCGCAATTGCAC